>CAYMBB010000160.1:0-6388 GCA_964388515.1 uncultured Anaerolineaceae bacterium | reverse complement strand
CTCGGGCCGGCCGTCCTCGCGACCTGGGACTCCGGGCGGGGCGAGTTCGAGCACTTCGCCTGGGGCGTCCTGCCCGAGCTGGCTGCCCGGGTCGGGAAGCGGGCCGGAGACCTCGAGCGCGAACAGGCCCATCGCGCCCGCCACCTGGCCGAGTTTGCGGCCGCAGCCGGTTCGCCAGAGCAGGGACGCGACTCGCCCGGCCCGGTCCACGGTGGCATGAGGTAGCTGGCCGTCGTTCGGTAGACCCTCTCGCCGGCTTCGTGCCGACGACCGACCGTCGACCACGCGCCATGGCCATGACGGACCGGCCAGGAAGCTCCGCGCCCGGTCGTCGTACCATGGAACGGCCCCGGAACCGAAACCTCCGCTCGACTCTCCAGGAGTGCAGCCCAGATGCCGACCGTCGCCTCGTCCGTCTCCGAACTCCTCGGCCTGCTCGCGGGCGTCGTCCATGTCGAGGGAGACCAGCTGGTCGTCGATGACGAGCCCGCCCTCCGCGATCGGGGCATCCGCGACATCGTCTGGACGGCGACCTTCAGCGAGGACCCCGCGACCGTCGACGCGGCCCGCTGGATCGTCTGGGAGGCGAGCCAGCTGCTCGGTGCCCGCTCGGCGAGCATCCACGAGCTGTACATGGCCCGGGCGCGGGGTGAATGGTCGGACCTGACTGTCCCGGCGATCAACCTGCGGGCGCAGACGTTCGACATGGCCCGGGTCGTGTTCGAGACCGCCCGGCGCAACGACGGCGCGGCGGTGATCCTCGAACTGGCGCGGAGCGAGCAGACGTACACCTACCAGCGCGTCACGGAGTACGCCACGAGCGTCCTGGCCGGCGCGATCGCCGCCGACTGGCACGGCCCGGTCTTCATCCAGGGCGACCACTACCAGTTCAACGCCAGGAAGTACGCCGCCGACCCGGAGGCGATGACCGAGGAGATCCGCAAGGCCTGCCGGGATGCGATCGCCGCCGGCTACCGGAACATCGACATCGACAGCTCGACCCTGGTCGACCTCTCGAAGCCGACGCTCGACGAGCAGCAGCGCGAGAACTACCGCCGGGCGGCCGAGCTGACCGCCCTGATCCGCGACCTCGAGACCGACGGTGTGACGGTCAGCGTCGGTGGCGAGATCGGCGAGGTGGGCAAGGAGAACTCGACCGAGGGCGAGCTGCGCGCCTTCCTCGACGGCTTCCGGCGCGAGCTCGACCGCCTCGCCCCCGGCGCGATCGGGGTGAGCAAGGTGAGCGTCCAGACCGGCACCTCGCACGGCGGGGTGGTCCTGCCCGACGGGACGGTCGCCCGGGTGGCGGTCGACTTCGGCGTCCACGAGCGCCTGGGCGAAGTGTGCCGGACCGAGTACGGCGTCGCCGGCACGGTCCAGCACGGCGCCTCGACCCTGCCCGACGAGATGTTCCATCGCTTCCGCGACGCGGGAACGCTCGAGATCCACCTCGCGACCGGGTTCCAGAACATCCTCTACGAGCACCCGGCCTTCCCCGCCGAGCTCCACCGCCAGATCGAGGCCTGGTGCTTCGCCAACGCCGCCGACGAGCGCAAGCCCGACCAGACCGACGCGCAGTTCGTCTACGCCACCCGCAAGAAGGCGATCGGACCGTTCAAGCGAGCCCTCTGGGACCTGCCGTCGAAGGACGAGATTCTCGCCACCCAGGCGGCCAAGATCGACTTCCTCTACCGTCAGCTCGGGGTCCCGGGCTCGCGTGCTCTGGTCGAGCGCCATGTCCGGCCCGTGGAGCTCCATCGCCCGCTGCCGGACGGGCTGAAGGGGATCGTGGCCGGCCGCTGACGGCCCGTGGGAAGGGGAGTCGATCGACCGATGAACGACCAGGCGCCGACGCCGACGCCGGCCGGCTCGGCGGGTACAGCCTTCGGGCCCGACTGGAGCGCCGGGCTGCGGCGCGGGTCGGAGGCTGAGCTGCGCGCCTGGCTCGAGTTCGCCCTGGCGGCCTGCGACGTCGCCGACGAGCTGGCCCTGCGCCACTATCGGCGTGACATGGTGATCTCGACGAAGCCCGACCACACGTACGTCACCGAGGCCGACCAGGCGATCGAGACCGCGATCCGCGCCCGGCTGGCCGACCGGTTCCCCGACCATGCGATCACCGGCGAGGAGTACGGCGTGGACACCGCTGGCGCCTCGGTCCGCTGGTATATCGACCCGATCGACGGGACCCACAACTTCATGCGCGGCGTGCCCCTGTTCGGGACGCTGCTCGCGGTCGAGCGCGACGGCGAGCTTCAGGTGGGCGTCCTCTCCGCGGCGGCGATGGCCGAGCGCTGGTTCGCGTACCGTGGCGGCGGGGCGTGGGCGATCCACGGCCTTGGCCCGGACGCGGGCCAGCCGCACCGGATCGAGGTGTCGCGGATCAGTTCGCTCGCCGACGCCCAGATCCTCTATGGCTCGGCCCGGGACGTCGCGGCGAGCGGCAAGGCGCCCGGTTTCCTCGGTCTGCTCGACGACGCGTGGCGCGATCGGGGCTTCGGCGACTTCTGGGGTTATTCGCTGGTCGCCGAAGGCGCCGCCGAGGCGATGGTCGAGGTCGACCTGAGCGCCTGGGACCTGGCGGCCCCGACCGTTCTCGTCGAGGAGGCGGGGGGACGGATCACCGACCTGTCAGGCACCCGCTCGATCCACAACCGGAGCGCCCTGGCCTCGAACGGCCGCCTCCACGACGAGTTCCTGCGGCGACTGCGGGGCGGATGAGCCGCCCGGCGGCCGGCCGCCCCGACTGGCTCGTGGCGGGCCTGGTCGGCGTGGTCGGCATCGTCGTCGCGGCGGTGCTCATCCGCCCGTTCGGGGCGCCGACGATCGACCCGGACGCGGCCGCGTCGGTCCTCTACTTCGAGCGACTCGTCGCCGGCCGCCGGCTGGAAGCCTTCGTCCCGAGCACCCCGAAGCCGCTCCTGACGCTCATCTATGGACTCACCTGGACGGCGGTCCACGACTGGCGGGCGCTCACCCTGGAGACGCTCGCCGTGTTCGGGCTCGCCGTCGGGTTGGCCGGCGCCTGGCTGTCCCGGGTGGGCGGCTCGGTGATCGAGGGTGCCGGCCGCCGGCGGGTCGCCGCACTCGCGGCGGGCGCGTTCGCCGTGACCGGGCTGATCGCCTCGGCTGACCTCCTCCGGGAGGTGGCGCGGGCGAACTCGCTCGTCTGGGCGGTCGCCGGCTGGCTGGTGGCGGCCCACGCGCTCACCGGCCGGCGGGTGCGATCGGGCCTGGCCGGGGTCGCCCTTCTCGCGGCCGGGCTCGCCCGCTTCGAGACGCTGGCGCTCGTTGGCGCCGCCGGCCTGATCCTGCTCGCCCGGACGGCAGCCGCGGTCCGGGGATCCGGCCGCCCGGTGCCTCGCGGTTCGTGGCTCGTCCTCGCCGGCGGCCTCGCTCTGCCGATCGCCGGCTTTCACGACCAGCTGCTGACCGGGGACCCGTTCTTCTGGCTCGGCGTCCCCGCTCGCTACACGGCCCTCTACGTGCCGTCCGCCGAGGCGCTTGGGCCCCTCGACTACGGGCGAATCCTCGCCGGGCGCTACCTGCCGGAGTGGCCGCTCGTCGGGCTTGCCGCCCTCGGCCTGGCGGTGCTCGCCCGGTCCCGGCGCCGGGTTCCGCTCACCGGCCTGGCCGGGCTGGCTGGCCTTGGCGCCGGTGTCCTCGTCCTTCTCTTCGGCCTGGCGGCCCGCGGCACGTACATCTCGGATCGCTACTACGAACCGCTCGATCTCGTCCTGCTCGCTACCGCGTCGATCGGGGTCGGCCGGCTGGCCAGCCTGGCCCTCCGTCCCCGGCGGCCCAGGACGCGCCGGGCCGGCCGGCGCGGCTCGGTCATCGCCGTGGCCGCAGCCGGCGCCCTCGCGCTTGCCCTGGCCTGGCCGCCGGCCCCGCTCGACCGGACGCTCGAGCCTGCGCTCGACCTCGTCCGCGCTGCGAGCGCGAACCTCGCCGTCGACCTGCCCAGGCTTGCCGATCTGGCCGGCAGCCAGGCGGCCGAAGGGCCGCTGAGCGAGCCGGTCGGGGCCCCGGCGGCCGATCCCGGCCGGGTCGCCCTGTTCGTCCCGAGCCTGCTCCGGCCGCGGATCGCGGTCGAGACGCGGGCGTCGCTCGAGCGCCTCGGCGACACGTACGCCGCCTTCCAGGCGCGCCCGGCCTGGCCGGGTCTCCACGCCGGGCAGCGGATCTACCACGACCGGGCGGCCGACCGTCCGAAGGCGCTCGACGACGCGCTCGAGGGCGACCCGGCGCTCCTCGGCCGGGCGCGGGCCAGGGTCGAGTTCGCCGACGACGCGCGAGGCGTCCGGATCCTCCGTGTCGTCAGCCCCTGACGGTCCGGCTGCGCCCGGATCCAAATCCGGATCCGGGCGCGGGTCAGTCCCGCTCAGGCGCCCGCGGCGGCCAGGCTCTGGTCGAGGATCGAGAGCGCCTGGTCGACCTCGGCGGCGGTCGTGACGAGCGGCGGGATGATCCGCACGACGTTCACGTACGTGCCCGCGGTGAGCACGATCAGGTGGCGGGCCAGGGCCTCGGCCTGGACGCGCTTCGTCAGCTCCGGGTTCGGCGTCCGGCCGTCGCCCTCGTCGGGCTTGACGAACTCGAGGGCGAGCATCAGCCCCAGCCCGCGCACGTCACCGATCGTCCGGTACCGGGCCGCGATCGAGCGCAGCCCGGCCAGGAACTGCGCCCCGCGCTGGCGGGCGTTGTCGACGAGCCCCTCCTGCTCGATCACGTCGAGCGTGGCGTTGGCGGCGGCGCACGAGACGACGTTCCCGCCGTACGTCCCACCGTGGGTGCCCGGCGGGAACTTCTCGAGCAGCGAGCGCCGGGCGATGATCCCCGACAGCGGGAGGCCGGAAGCGATCCCCTTGGCCACGGTCAGGATGTCCGGCTCGACGCCCCAGTGCTCGACCGCGAACAGCTTCCCGGTCCGGCCGAAGCCGGTCTGGACCTCGTCGGCGATGAGCAGGATCCCGTGCTGGCGGGTGATCTCGCGCAGGCGCGGCAGGAACGCTGGTGGCGGGACGATGTAGCCGCCCTCGCCCAGGACCGGCTCGATGATGATCGCCGCGACGTGCTCGGGGTAGACGTACTGGTGAAAGGTCAGGTCGAGCTGCGCCTCCCAGTCACAGGTGCACGCCTCGGGCGCGTGCGGCCCGCCCGGGGCCCGGTAGCAGTAGGGATAGGGCGTGTGGTAGACGGAGCCCGGGAGCGGCTCGAAGTGGCCGCGGTAGACGTCCTTGGCGGTCGTGAGGGCCATCGTCTGGCCGGTCCGACCGTGGTAGCCGTAGCGGAAGCCGATGATCACCGGCCGCCCGGTCGCGATCCGGGCGAGCTTCACCGCCGCCTCGACCGCCTCGGCGCCGCTGTTCGAGAGGAACGCACCCCAGTCCTCGCCCGGGAGAAGGCGGGAGAGCCGCTCGTAGAGCCGGAGACCCGGCTCGTGGTAGACGATGTTCTGCTGGCCGTGGAGGAGCTTGGCCGCCTGGGCCTGGACGGCGGCGACGACGCGCGGGTGGGCGTGGCCGGTGTTGGTCACCCCGATCCCGGACGAGTAGTCGAGGTAGCGCTCGCCCTCGGGCGTGATCAGCCACGAGCCCTGGCCGTGGTCGACGACGAGGTTCGTGATTCGGCTCCAGACCGGCGGGATGACGGAGCGGTCCGGAAGCGGCGAACCGGGCCCGGACGCTCCGGCAGAGGCGGTGGAAGCGGCGGTCTCGATCATGTCGGCCTCCTCAGGCTGGGGTGACTGGACGGGCGTCAGAAGGTGGGCGGGGTGTTGATCCAGATCAGGCGCGTCTCGTCCGGCCCGAGCGCCTGGACCCGGTGGGCGAGCGTCGAGGGGAAGGTGAGCGCATCGCCCGGGTGGAGCTCGTAGGACTCGTCCTCGCCCAGCCAGACCGCGAGCGCGCCGCTGAGGAGGTACATGAACTCCTCTCCCGGGTGGGCGTAGTAGCCCTCGCTCGAGGCCCCCGGCTGGAGGACGAAGAGCTGTGACTCGAGCTGCGACGGCGCGTCGGCCAGCTCTTCGATCCGGATGCCGGCGCCTGCCTCCGCGCTCCGGCGCGCGCTGCAACGGACGAGCCGACCGGCGGCCAGCCCGGGATCGCGTACGAGCTCGGCGACGGTCGTTCCGTAGGCTGCGGTCAGCCGGCGGAGCGTGGCCAGCGACACGCCGGTGAGCGAACGCTCGAGCGACGAGACGAACGAGACGGACAGCCCGCTCTGCTCGGCCACCTGGCGGAGCGTCAGCCGGCGCGAGATGCGCAGCTCCCGAAGCCGGTGGGCGAGCTGGACCGGTGCGCTGCCGGGTGGCTGCCCGGGCGCTCGTCCGGCGCGGTCGGGGGCGGACTCCGGGGCCGTCCCGCGGCCCGGCCGGCGGTCGGGG
>CAYMBB010000159.1:0-6390 GCA_964388515.1 uncultured Anaerolineaceae bacterium | reverse complement strand
GTCTCCATCGTGATCTGGTCCATCCGGGTCGTCGCGGGCTCGATCGGGCCCGGAGAATAGCATGGCGACCGCGGGCGACCGTCGGATGCCTGCCGGGTGGGCGGCGACACAGGGTGCGCGTGGCCGCCGGAACTGGTCGCGGGCGAACGAAACTTCACCTGCCCCGAACGACACGGCAACCTCGGTGACGCATCATGGACGGCATGCTCGACCACCCGGCCCCTGATCCTGTCTCGTGGGAGTCGGCGCCCGCGGCCACCCCGGAGGTCGAGCCGGCCAGCCCGGAGGCCGAGCCGGCCACCCCGACCGAGCCCCGGGCGGTCCGGTCCGTCCCCGTCCGCCGCCGTCGCCGACGTCGGTTCCTCGGCGGGCTCGGCGCCGTCCTCCTCGCGGCCGTCCTGTTCGGGGCCGGTGTCGGCTTCGATCGCGCCGTCCTGCTCGATCGAGCCCTGCCCGCCGGCGCGCCCACGGCAACCGCGAACCCGGCCACGACGAGCGACTTCGCGCTCATCCAGCAGGCCTGGGACCTCCTCCACCGGCAGTACGTCGGGGCCTCGTCGCTCGACTCGAAGAAGCTCGCCTATGGCGCGATCGAGGGGATGACCGAAGCGGTCGGCGACACCGGCCACACGACCTTCCTCACCCCGGACGAGCTGGCCGCCTCGGAGGCGGCGCTGGCCGGCTCGTATGCCGGGATCGGGGCCGAGATGGACACGACCGGCAGCGAGCCGATCGTCGTCGGCGTCTTCCGGGACAGCCCCGCCGACCGGGCCGGGCTGCGCTCGGGCGACGTCGTCACGGCCGTCGACGGAACCTCGACCGCCGGCTTGCCGCTCGACGCCGTCGTGACCAGGGTCCGGGGCCCAGCCGGGACGCCGGTGACGCTCACGATCCGGCGCACCGCGGCCGACCCGAACGCGGCGACGACGCTGACGCTGCGGATCGTGCGGGCGGAGGTGACGATCCCGATCGTCGAGTGGGCGACGATCCCCGGCACGACGTTCGTCGACCTCCGCGTCGAGCAGTTCTCGAGCGGCACCGCCCGCTCGTTCACGGCGGCCCTGGCGGCCGCGCTGGCGACGCACCCGAGCGGGCTGGTCCTCGATCTGCGGGGCAACCCAGGCGGCTACGTCAACGAGGCGGTCGCGGTCGCCAGCCAGTTCCTGCGCGGCGGCACGGTCTACCTCGCCCGCGATGCCGCCGGCCGGGAGACCCTCACCCCGGCCTCACCGGGCGGGATCGCCACCTCGATCCGCCTCGTCGTCCTCGTCGACCGGGGCACGGCCAGTGCCGCCGAGATCGTCACCGGGGCGCTCCAGGACGCCGGGCGGGCGACGGTCGTCGGGGTCCGGACGTTCGGCACCGGGACGGTCCTCGGGCGGTTCGACCTGGCCGACGGTTCCGCCCTCCGGATCGGCACCGTCGAGTGGCTGACCCCGAACGGCCGCCGGATCTGGCACGAGGGCCTCGCCCCGGACGTGACCGTGGCCCTGCCCGAGGGGGTTCGGCCGGTCACGCCCGACGACCTGGCCGGGGGCGCCGGTGGGGCGGTCGGGGGCGACAGCGCGGGCGACGATGGCGCGAAGGTCGCGCCGTCTGCGGACGTGCAGCTCCGGGCGGCGATCTCGATCCTGACCGGCACGCCACCGATCGCCGGCCGATCGGACCGGTTCGAGTAGCCGATCTGCCAGATCGCCGGCGCCCGGCTGCGGGCGGCTCGCTCCAGGAGGCCCGCTACAGGAGCTCGTGGTTGGCGGTCGCGGTCGGGGCACCCTCGGGCGGTCGGGGCTCCTCACCCGGGCCGTACGCCTGCGCGGGCTCGCCGGCCGCGTCCCGGCCGAGCCCCCCGGCGGCCTGTCCCCCGGCGTCGCCGGCCTCCCCCGAACCGAGCGCCTCGAGCGGCGGACCGGACCGGCCTTCGATCGCCCCGACGCCGTAGGGCACCCACTTGTGGGGATCCTGGAGGCGGTGCGCCTCGACGTTGCCGCGGGCGTGGAGCTGCTGGAAGCCGGCCGGCTCGATCCACATCCGCCTGCCGTCGAGGAGACCGGTGACTCCTTCCTGGCCCGGCTCCGGGCGCGGGTTCTGGCAGTAGCGGCAGGTGGAGCGGTCGTGGGGCGTGTACTCGAGCGGCTCCTCGTAGGTCGTGATGAAGCCCTCGTAGTTGCGGAGCACGACCTTGTGGTCCGAATAGCTGATCAGGTAGTTGGGCATGACCGGGATCTTGCCGCCGCCGCCCGGGGCGTCGACGACGTACGTCGGGACCGCGTAACCGGAGGTGTGGCCGCGCAGCCCCTCGATGATCTCGAGGCCCTTGCCCACCGGGGTCCGGAAGTGCCCGGCGCCCTCGACCAGATCGCACTGGTAGATGTAGTAGGGCCGGACGCGGATCTCGACGAGCTTCTGGACGAGGTCGCGCTGGATGTGGACGCAGTCGTTGACCCCGGCCAGGAGGACCGACTGGTTGCCCAGCGGGATGCCAGCCCGGGTGAGCCGGTCGCAGGCGCGGGCGAGCTCGGGGGTGATCTCGTTCGGGTGGTTGACGTGGATGTTCAGCCAGATCGGGTGGTACTTCTGCAGCATGTCGCAGAGCTCGTCGTCGATCCGCTGGGGCAGGAAGACCGGCACCCGGCTGCCGATCCGGATGATCTCGACGTGGGGAATCTCGCGCAGGCCGCGGATGACCGACTCGAGGAGCTTGGGGGCGAGGGTCAGGCCGTCGCCGCCGGAGACGAGGACGTCGCGGATCTGGGGGGTCCGGCGGATGTAGTCGAGCTGGGCCTCGTGCTCGCGGCGGTTGAAGTTCTGGGTCGGGTCGCCGACGATCCGGCTCCGGGTGCAGTACCGGCAGTAGCTCGCGCACTGGGTCGTGACGAGCATCAGGACGCGGTCCGGGTAGCGGTGGACGAGCCCGGGCACGGGCGAATGGCGGTCCTCGGCGAGCGAGTCCTCCATCATCCCGGTGAAGGCGCGCAGCTCGCGGCCGAGCGGGATCACCTGGCGGCGGATCGGGTCGTCCGGGTCGTCGGGGTCGATCAGGCTGATGAAGTAAGGCGTGATGTCGACCCGGAACTTGTCGGGGGCGGAGAGGCCCTCGCGCTCCTCGTCGGTCAGGTTCAGGATCTGCTCGATCTCGGCGAGGTCGTTGACCCGGTGGCTGAGCTGCCAGCGCCAGTCGTTCCACTTCTCGTCGGGCACGTCCGCCCAGATCGGGGCGCGACGACTGACGGCCGGCCGGCCGTCGGGACCGAGCCGCTTCGCGGGATCGCGGAGGTTCACGAACGCCGCCTCGTCCGCAGGGACGGCCGTGCGGCGGGCCTCAACGACCTGGATCTCCTCGATGTCCACGCGGCTCCTCTCCCAGACGCATAAAGTCTATGCACCCTGCATGCCGCCGGATCATATCTCCGGGCCGGCCCGTGGTCCAGCGGCGCGGTCCTCGATCTCCCAGGCGTGGTCGAGGACGTGCCACGCGGCGCGTCGAACGAAGATGCGTGGCCGCCAGGGCGTGCGGACCCGGCTTGGGCGCCCGAGCGGACGGCCGTGAACGCGGGCTTCGAGCGCGTCGAGGACGTCGCTCCGCAGGCGGGCGAAGACGTCCGCGATCGGGGCAGCGGCCGTCACCCGCTCGGGCCGGGCGCCGAGCTGACCGAGGTACGCCTGTTCGGCTTCGAGGACGTGGGCAACGACCTTCTCGAGGCTTCGCCCGCCTCCACGCGGACCGGTTCGAAGGGTGATGCCGGCGGCATGAGCTGCCGCGCGATCGAACGTCGCCCAGCCGGCCCGCAGGATCCGGACGAGACGCTCCAGCTCGGCGTCGCCCACCGGCAGCTCGTCTTCGGCCGGTCCGACGCTGGGCACCCCGAAATCGGTCCCGCTGTTCCCGGCGTGTCGCTCGACGACCGCGAGATCGCTCATCTCGTCCGGCACGACGAACGGGAGCCCCGAACCGTCGAGCGCGGCCGCGTAGCGCGGCCCGCAGGCGAGGAACGCGCGGAGGGCCTCGTACTCGCCGCGCCCGCTCCGGGACCAGCCGGGCCAGTCGACGGCCGAGGCGAAGACCCGCTTCGATCCGAGCTCGAGGCAGACCCGGACCGGATGCTCCATCTCCCCCTCCGGGTCGGGTTCGGCCAGCCGCCTACTCGCCGATGACGCTCCAGAGGAAGCCCATCATGATGAAGAAGCCGGTGAACAGGGCGATCAGTCCCAGGCCGCCGTAGGGCGAGCTGGCGCCCTCGTGGGGGACGAGCTGGAGGCCGATCCCGAACACGAGCGCCCAGCCGACGAAGAGGAACGCGAACAGGAACTTCGCGTTCGGATCCGTGATCGCGCGCACCCAGCGGGACCCGCCCTCGGCCGATTTCGCGGCCAGGAGGAACGATCCGATCATGGCCACGACGACGGTGGTCGCGATCCCGAACTCGATCGGGTGCTGGAAGGCGATGGTGAACAGTTGCACGACCGGGGCCTCCGCGAACGCGACAGACGCGAGCGAACGCGGGCGATGGTAGCAGATGGCGTGACGTGCGGCGACCTGCTGTCGCGTTCGGTCTACGATGCCGCTGCGGGCCGGCTGCGGCGGGCGGGTGAGCACGTGAGGTGAGCGAGCGCCAGGTGGAGCGAGAACACAGTCGTCGATCCCTGGCCGCCGCGACCGCCGTCATCGTCGCCTACGCGATCGCAATGGGCTACCTCGAGGCGGCGGTCGTGGTCTACCTCCGCCGGGCGCTCGGGATCGACCCGGGAGCGCTCTTCCCGCTGCACGATGACGGCGGTCTGCTGGCGCTCGGTCCGATCGAGCTCGGCCGCGAGCTGGCGACCCTGGTCATGCTCGCCGCCGTCGGCTGGCTGACCGGCACCGGGCGGATCGAGCGGCTGGCCTGGACCGCGGTCGCGTTCGGCGTCTGGGACATCGCCTACTACGGCTGGCTGTGGGTCTTCGTCGGCTGGCCACCGTCGGCCACGACCTGGGACATCCTCTTCCTCGTGCCCGTGCCGTGGGTCGGCCCCGTCTGGGCCCCGGTCGTGGTCAGCGCCGCGCTCATCGGCTGCGGGCTGCTCGTCGCCCAGCGGCTGCGTGCCGGTGGGGCCGTGACGATCGGGCCCTGGCAGGTCGCCGGCGGGCTGGCAGGCGGGGTCCTGGTCATCCTCAGCTTCACCCTCGACGCCGGGAACATCCTGGCCGGAGGGATCCCGGAGACGTGGGCCTGGCCGGTCTTCGTGGCCGGCATGGCGCTCGCCCTGCTCGCCGCCGGCACGGCGCTCCGGCCCCCGCGGCGTCGGCCGGCGTGACCGTCTTCGAGCGCCTCGGCCGTCTCGCCTACCGACGCCGGTGGTGGATCGTGGGCGTGTGGGCGCTCGTTCTGCTCGTCGCCCTGCCCCTCGCGCCGCGTGCGGGAGGCGCGCTCCGCGCCGGCGGGTTCGTGCTCGACGACCTCGAGGCCTCGCGGGCCAGCTCGCTGCTCGAGCGCGAGCTCGGCCTCCCGCCCTCGGCGCTCGTCATCGTCCTCCACTCCACCTCCCCGGACCTCCTCGCCGGGACGCCTGCCTTCGAGGCGGCGGCGGCCGAGGCGGTCCGCGACGTCCCGTCGGCGCCGCATGTCGTCAGCGTCCGATCGCACCTGGTCGCCCCGCGCCAGGTCTCGGCCGACCGCCGGACCGCCTATGACGTCGTCTTCCTCGAC
The DNA here is from genome assembly GCA_964388515.1 of uncultured Anaerolineaceae bacterium. Lineage (GTDB taxonomy): Bacteria > Chloroflexota > Limnocylindria > Limnocylindrales > CSP1-4 > JAKAHU01. The sequence continues at coordinate 706 of CAYMBB010000159.1, read as the reverse complement.
CTCCCGGGCGACGATTCGCCGCTCGGCCTGCCGGGGATCCGCGATCGCCTGCGGCCCGTCCCGGGCCTCGACCTCGGGCTGGCCGGCGGGCCGGCCTTCTATGGCGACGTGCAGAGCGTGTCGGAGTCCGACCTCCGCCGGAGCGAGCTCGTCTCCCTGCCGCTGGCGGGGCTGGCGCTGCTGGCCGTCTTCGGCTCGGTCGTCGGGGCGGGCGTCCCGCTCGTTGTCGGCGGAACGTCGGTCGTAGTCGCCCTCGCGTTCATCTTCGTCCTGGCCAGCCTGACCCCGATGAGCATCTTCGTCCTCAACCTGGCGACGCTCCTCGGGCTCGGGCTCGGGGTCGACTACTCGCTCCTGATGACCAGCCGCTTCCGCGAGGAGCTGCGCGCCCGGAGCGGGGGCGGGCTGCCGCCGCCAGCGGCGGTCGAAGAGGCGATCCGGGTGACCGTGGCGACCGCGGGCCGGGCCGTCTTCTTCAGCGGCCTGACGGTGCTGCTCGGGCTGGCCGGTCTCGTTCTCTTCGAGTTCATGATCCTGCGCTCGGTCGGGATCGCCGGCGCGATCGTCGTCGGGCTGGCCGTCCTGGCCGCGATCACACTCCTGCCCGCCGTCCTCGCCATCCTCGGTCCCCGCCTCGACCGGTTCGCGATCCGGCGCCTCGCGGCCGGTGGCGAGGGCGGACGATGGGCCGCCCTCGCGCGCTGGG
>CAYMBB010000158.1:0-6428 GCA_964388515.1 uncultured Anaerolineaceae bacterium | reverse complement strand
GGCCGCCAAGGCCGTGTGACGCATCACCGTCCACGAAACCGGGGCAACTCCACAGCACTACCTCTCTGGAGAGGCGGAGGCGCTCCTCTACCTGGAGGGCCATGAGGCGGAGGAGGTCGAGGTCAGCGAGAGAGACGTCAACCGCGTGGAGCGGGGTGTTCGCGAGGGCCGCGCGGCCTACGAGGTCTTCCCACGCCTGCAGGGGCTCGGCACCCAGGTCGAAGGCACAGGGCTCGACGTCCGCGTCCGGATCACTCGGCAGGTCGGCGCGCCACCGATTCGCCTTGTTGGTCCGGACGAGCCCGTCGAGGCGGCGGCGATCCGCGAGATCGACCTCCAGCGGACGTATAAGCACGGGCCGCAAGCGTTGGCCGACAAGCTCAATATCGACACCGGACGGGCGAAAGCGCTGCGGTGGCATCTTGGGATCGAGGATGATCCGGCCTGCCGGCACGATTTCGTCTTCGGGAAGTCGAAGCACACCGGCTACTCCGATGCGGCGCTGGAGAAGATGCGGAGCGCGATCGCGGCGGGTGTGGATTTCGATGACGTGCGCAACCAGTACCGGGCTACGACCAAGGCGAAGGGCTGATGGCTCAACTGTCGTTTCTCGACGCCGCGATCACCATCCTCAAAGAGACAAGGCGGGAGATGACCGCCCGGGAGCTGGCGGCGATGGCACTGGAACGTGGGCTGGTCAGGTCGTCAGGGAGAACCCCGGACGCGACACTGGCTCCTCAACTGTACGTTAGGGTTCGCAAGCAACCGGGCGGCCCGCTGCGCCGGGTCGCGGAGGCAGGACCATCTCGGGCGCGCCGTGGTTCCGTGCGCTGGGTCTGGCGCCCGTGACCCGACGCTGGTACGTCTTTCCGCGGAGCTCTGCCAGCGCTATAGTCCGTTGGCAGTTGACCGTGGGGAGTCGACGACCGTGGGGAGTCGACGAGGGGAGGAGACATGACGACCGGGGCGATCATCGAACACCAGCGCGGGCCGAATCTGCTGGTGCGCTTCGTCTGGTGGCTGTTCATCGGCTGGTGGGCGTCGGGCATCGCCGTCGGCCTCGCCTGGCTCGCCCTCATCACCATCGTCGGGATCCCGCTCGGGATCTGGCTCATCAATCACCTACCGTCGATCCTGACGCTGCGACCACGAACGCGGACGTGGCTGCTGGGCCAGGACGCCGAGGGCCGGACGGTCATCTCCGAGCGCGGTCGTGAACAGATCGCCTGGCCGCTGCGAGGCCTCTGGTTCGTCTTGGTCGGGTGGTGGGCCTCGGGGCTCTGGATGGTCCTCGCCTGGCTGATTCAGCTGACCGTGATCGGCCTCCCGCTGGCCCTGATGATGTTCAACCGAACGCCGTTCGTGGCCTCCCTCTACCGGTACTAGCCGAGATCCGGTGAGGGCACCCGCATGGTCTGCCGAGAGGGGTGAACGATGGCGGTAGTCAAGCCGGGCCCGAAGACCAGTCCCAAGCCTGAGGAGAACTGGCACCAGGCTCGACTCATCCCGACGACCGGGATCGGCGGCCAGGACGAGCAGGAGCAACGTGCGACGTCCTCCCTCCTTGCCGTCATGGCAGCGGTTCCGCAGTTCGGGCGGGCACTCCTCGCCCATCTCGAGGCACCCGGGGGGCGGATCCGGACCTACACGGAGGTTCGGTTCACGGATGGCGAGGACAAGCTACAGATTCCCGACGGCGCCATCGTCGTCGAACGTGGCAAGACACGCTGGGTGTGCCTGGTCGAGGTGAAGACGGGAGGCGCGGCTCTCCGCCCGGAGCAGGTCGAGAAGTACCTGGAAATCGCCCGTTCCAACGGCTTCGATGCCGTTCTGACGATCAGCAACCAGATCACTGCATCGCCGCTCGAGAGCCCCATCGCCGTCGATCCCAGGAAGACCCGGAAGGTGGCGCTGCGACACCTGTCGTGGTGGCAAGTGATGACCGAGGCCCGCGTGCAACACAAGCATCGAGGCATCGCGGACACCGACCAGGAGTGGATTCTCGGCGAACTGATCGCCTACCTCGACCATGAGCGCGCGGGTGCCGGGGGGTTCGAGGACATGGGCGAGTCGTGGGTCGCGGTCCGCGACGGCGGCCGGCAGCAGACGCTCCGAGTCGCGGACAAGGGCGTCCGAGATGTCGCCTCGAGGTGGGAACAGTTCGTGCAGTTCCTGGCACTTGGCTTGTGCCAAGATCTCGGTCGGAGCGTCGAAGCGATCTGGCCCAGGAAGCTCGAGGCGGCGGCGAGACGGGACGTAGCGGTGCGTTCACTCGTCGAGCGTGGGAGGCTCGAGGCGACCCTTCGGGTGCCCGACGCCGCTGGCGCCATCGAGCTTGCCGCCGACCTCAGGAGCCGCCTCTTCTCGACGAGCCTGGAGCTCCTTGCCCCCCGAGAGGGGCGTGCCAAGACGAGGATCAATTGGATCCTGCGGCAACTGAAGGACGCACCCGAGGACCTGCGAATTGAGGTCAGGTATCCCAATGCGAAGGAGACCGTTTCCGCGACGCTGGGGCAAGCGCGAGAACGTCCTGATCGCCTCCTGTTCGTGTCGGACAACCAGCGTGAGCCCCGCGCTTTCCGGCTCACGATCGCGCGCGAGCTCGGTTCAAAGCGCGGAAAAGTCGCGGGCTCGTTCGTAGCGGAGTCGAAGCGTCAGACGATCGACTTCTATCGGACGGTCGTGCAAGGCCTGAAGCCATGGAGCGCCCCGGCTCCAAAGCTGCCCGGTGAGATCGCTGTCGCCTCGCCGGTCGCGTCGCCTGAGCCCCCCGATTTCGTCGATGAGGGTCGGGAATTCGGCGACGCTACGCTTCCGGCCTCGTGATACAGGGTTCACCAGCGAGAGCCCGTCACCCCATCGCGTCCTCGCCCGTGTCCTTGCGTCGGCGACGCGTCCGGGATCGACTGCGCCGTCCGCGCCCCCGGTGCTGGCTCAATCCTCCGCCGGGACGAGCACGATGCCCGCGGCGGTCAGGATGCGCCGGACCCGGTCGAGCCCCTCGCCGAGCACGAGCAGAATGGGGTCGTCGACGACCTCGAGGTCGGCCACGCTCACCCGATCGCCGAACAGCATGAGCGAGCGCTTCGCGTCGTTCGGGCGGGCCTGCCAGAGCAGCCCGTCAGGCTGGGCCGGGCAGTCGTGGAGCGCCTGGGCCCAGCGGGCCGTCCCCGGGTACGCGGTGGGGAGCGTGTCGACGATGTCGACCCGGCGCAGGCCGAGCCGCCGCAGGCCCAGGCCGCGCAGCTGGACCAGCCGGAGATCCCGCCTGGGCGCGATCGTCCCGATCGCCCGACCGGCGAGGCGGGCTTCGCTGAGGCGGGCGCCGGGAACGAACGGGACGTCGTGGAGGACGGTCTCGCAGATCGCGCCCTCGTCGTCCTCGGCGCCGTAGAGCCAGGGGATCATCGAGCCGTCGCTCGCGCGGACGGGGTGGAAGCGGCCGATCGCCCCTGCGCCGCTGGCGAACTCCGCCGGCCCACGCCCGAGGGCGTGCACCCGGACGATCGGCCGTCCCGCCCGCCAGGGGCCGATGAGCGGGTCGAGGCGCGCTGGGTCGGGCGGGTCCGGCGCCAGGCCTAGAACTCCCCGCCCTCGATCGCCGCGCTCGCGGCGCGAAGGAGCGCCGGCTCGTCACCGAGACGGTCGGCGGGGCGCGCGCCGTCGAGCCAGCCGTTGGGCCCGGCGAACCAGAGCGCCGTTCCCCAGTTCCCGAGCCGACCGGCGAGGAGGCGGAGGACCTGCGCGATGATCGGTCGAGGGCGCCCGGTGTCGGGCTCGAGCTGGAAGGCCGGGTAGCGCCACTCGCCCCGGACGGGCACCCCGAAGATGAGTCCCTGCGTCCGCCACCGGTAGGCGAGCGCGGACGGGTTCGAGGAGCGTGAATGGGCCCGTCGCGCGAGCTCGACGGCGGTCAGCGACTCCACCTCGTCGAGGAATCGGCTCCGCAGCTCGGCGTTCCAGGCCGCCTGGGTGGTGCGATCCCGGGTCGCCCCGTCGTCCGGCGGCCGCCCGAGTGCCTCGATCACCCGCCGGGAGGCGAGGTGCCGGCCTCGCTCAGCACCGAGCGCGGTCACGAGGTCGCGGCGAATTGTCGCCGGGAGCTCCGCGATCGCGCGGAGGAGTTCACCGGCCCCGGGCTCATCGGTCCCGACGAGGTAGGCCTCCGGGGCCCGGGCGGCGGGGTGACGCGCCGACAGCCGCTTCCGTTCCTCCGGCCTGAGTGTCTCGACAACGACCGGCTGATCCACACCCGGATGTTAGTCAGAGGAGTTCGGCCCGTCAACTCAATGAACTATCCGGCATCGCCGGCTCGCCGGCCACAGGCGGCCCGATGCTCGCGAACCCGGACCGCGGGCGCGGGCTCCGCCGTCATCGGTCGATGCTCGTCTCCGCCGCGGGCTCGGCGACCGGCCGCCGGCGGGCGAATAGCCGCTCGAACGAGAGCTCGCGCTGGCCCAGGATCCCGTCGGGCCGGAAGATGATCACCAGGATGAAGAAGACCGCCAGCAGGATGCCGCTCAGCCCGTAGAGCAGGGTCACGTCCTCGATCCGCCGCAGCCCCTCGGCGAGAGCGAGGACGGCCGCGGTGCCGACGATCGAGCCGCTGACCGAGCCCATCCCGCCCACGACGAGCATCGTGATCACCCGGAACGTGAGGTCGAAGTAGAAGACCGTCGGCGAGAACGAGGTGATGAAGTGGGCGTAGAGCGAGCCCGCCACGGCCGTGAAGAAGGCGCTCACCACGAACGCCAGCAGGCGCGGGCGAAGGATCGAGATCCCCACCGACTGGGCCGCCCAGCGATCGCCCCGCTGAGCGAACATCGCGCGGCCGTACGGTGAGCGCTTCAGGCGCCAGACGACGTACACGACGAGGATCGCCCAGGCCCAGGCCCACCACAGGTTCGTGTACGGGGTAACGTTCGAGAAGGTCCGGGAGCCGCGCGTGAAGTCGTCGGCGTTGAACAGGATGACCCGGACGATGACCAGGAAGCCGAGCGTCGCCACGGCCACGAAGTGGCCCGACAGGCGCATCAGGACCGCGCCAACGAGGAACGCGACGAGGGCGACGATCAGACCGGCGATGATCGTCGCCGCCAGCCAGCCGATGGGCAGCGGCCCGATGAACTGGTCGAGGTGGACGCCGGCCAGCCAGGAGGGCAGGTTCGGCAGGTAGTCGCCCTTCTCGCGCAGCGGCAGGGTCAGGATCGCCGAGATGTAGGCGCCGAGGGCCATGAACCCGATGTGGCCGAGCGAGAAGACGCCGGTGAAGCCGGAGGCCAGGTTCAGGCTGACGACGAGGATGATGAAGATCGCGAAGTTGATCACCAGGCCCTGCCAGAAGGCGAGCCCGGAGGCGTCGAGGAGGGCGAGGACGACGCTCAGCCCGACGATCGTGGCGAGCGGGCCGGCAAACCGGGACGAGCGGCTCATGGCGCCTCCTCCCGCGCCCGCCCGCCGAGGATCCCGTTCGGGCGGAAGAGGAGCATCAGGATCAGGAAGACGAAGACGAACGCGTCGCGGTAGCTGGCCAGGCCGCTCGGCAGGAGCTGGGCGAGGAGGTCGTGGACGCCCGGCGAGACCGAGCCCGGGGGCAGGATGTCGGCGATCCCGGCCAGGGCGGTCGGGATCACCTCGAGGAAGCCGAGCGCGTAGGCCCCGATCGCGGCCCCCGAGATGCTCCCGAAGCCGCCGATGACGGCGGCGATGAACGCCTTGAGGACGGGGGTGAAGCCGAGGTACGGGTTGATCTGGCCCGCCTGGGTGGCGTACAGGAAGCCGGCCACGGCTGCCAGCCCCGAGGCGATCGCAAAGGCGGTGGCGACGACCAAGTTGACCTTGATCCCCATCAGCTGGGCCGCCGGCAGGTCCTCGGCCGCGGCGTGCATCGAGAGCCCGAGGCGGGTGCGGGTGACGAACAGCGTGAGCAGGACGAGCAGGACGACGCCGGTGAAGAAGCTGACCACGTTCACCTTGGGCACCGTGAGCGTGCCGATCGCCACGACCCCGTTCAGGAGGTCCGGGGCGGGGAACGCGATCTGGACCGGCTGGCCGCCGAGGCGACTCACGAGCAGGGTCCCGTTCTGGAGGATCTGGCCGACGGCGAACGAGGTGAGGAGCATCGCCACGTCCGGGCCGCCCCGGATCGGGCGGTAGGCGATCCGCTCCATCAGCAGGCCGACGACGATCGTGCCGGCCAGGGTCGTGACGATCGCGGCCGGGAGCGGCAGGCCGGCGAAGAGCGAGAAGGCGGCCAGATAGGCACCGACCATCATCAGGTCGCCGTGGGCGAAGTTGATCAGGCGCAGGATGCCGAAGATCATCGCCAGTCCGACGGCCATCAGGGCGTACAGGCTGCCTGCGCTCAGCGCGTTCGCGACCTGCTGGAGGAAGTACTCGCCCATCGCTCAGTGTCCCAGGTACGAGCG
>CAYMBB010000157.1:0-6437 GCA_964388515.1 uncultured Anaerolineaceae bacterium | reverse complement strand
GCCAGCCCGCCGCCACGGCACGGCCAGCCTGCGGGCGAAGGCCAGCCCGCCGCCGCGCGCACGCCCGGCCACCACAGCGCGGCCGGTCCGCCCGGCCAGCCCGCCAGCCCGCCAGCCCGCCCGTCACCCGCCACCGTCACCCGCAGCCGCCCGCAGCTGCCCCGGGGCGTCCGGTGTAGCATCCGCCCCGAACATGGCAGCCACGATCCTGATCGTCGAGGACGAGTTCCCCGTTGCGCGCGGCATCCAGTACGCCCTCCAGCAGGAGGGCTACCAGGTGGCGATCGCACGCTCCGGCGAGGAGGGCCTCGACTACGCCACGAACCAGGCCCCCGATCTGGTCGTGCTCGACGTCCGCCTGCCGGGGATGGACGGCTTCGAGGTCCTCCGGCGCCTGCGGGCCTCGGGCTCGAAGGCGCCGGTCCTCGTCCTCACCGCGCGTGACGACGAGGTCGACAAGGTGATCGGCCTCGAGCTCGGCGCGGACGACTACCTGACCAAGCCGTTCGGCCTCCGGGAGCTGATGAGCCGGATCAAGGCGCTCCTCCGGCGCGCCTACGGCGACCTGGCCGATGCGGCCGGCGGGCGGGTGATCCGCCACGGCGACCTGCTCATCGACCTCGAGCGCCGGCGCGTCCAGCGCGGCCAGCGCCGGATCCCGCTGACCGCCACCGAGTTCGAGATCCTGCGTCACCTGGCCAGCCGCCCCGGACGCGTCTACTCGCGTCGCGAGCTGCTCGAGCTGCTCCGCGACTACGAGGCGCTCGACCAGGACGAGAAGACGATCAACGTCCACGTCAGCCACCTGCGCGAGAAGATCGAGGACGACCCGTCGAACCCGGTCTTCGTCCTGACGGTCAGAGGTGCCGGCTACGCCTTCGCCGAGCGTTGAGCCCGACGGCCACCGCCCGGCGATGAACGGCACCGGCGGACGCCCGGCCGGCGGGGCCACGGGCGTCGGGGCCGGCGTCGTGGAGCGCGCCGGCCCGGGCCTGCCTCGCCGTGGCGGCCCGGTGCGCCGCGTCCGGCAGCTCCTGCCGCGCACCTTCCAGGGCCGCCTGACGCTCGGCTTCGTCGGCGTCGTCCTGCTCACCCTCGTCCTCGTCAGCGGCCTGGCGATCAACCGCCTGGACGACTACTTCTCGGCCCAGGAGCAGCAGAACCTGACCACCCGGACCGCGGCCGTGGCGAACATCGTCAAGGTCTTCCTCGAGCGCGCGGCGGGGACCCGGCCGGTCGTCGGGCCGAACAACACGCTCGATCCCCAGGCCGCCCTCCTGCTCGCCGACGAGGACTTCCTCCAGCCGCTGGCGGACCGGATCGCCCAGGCCGACATCCGGATCCGGGTCGGGCTGACGACGATCGACAGCACCGGAGCCGCGACCGTCGTTCCGGCCCCGGGTGGCGACGTGGCGGCCACGCTCCAGGCGCCGCCGCTGCGCGGCCAGGCGCGCGAGCTGATCGGGCGGACCGATCGCTTCGCGGTCTCCTCCGCCCCGCTCTTCCCGTGGGGTCTCGAGGTGACGCTCTCGAACCCGTACACGTTCCGGGCCTCGACGATCGCCGACCTGACGGTCGTCGTCGGCCTCGTCGCCTTGGTCGCCCTGATCGTCGCCCTCGCCGTCGCGTCGCTCCTCGCCCGGCGCTTCACGACCCCGCTCCGGCGCCTGACCGAGGCGTCGCGGGTGATCGCCGAGGGCGACCTGACCGCCCGCGTCCCGGCCAACCTGGCGAGCGCGGGTTCGTCCGAGATCGCGGCCCTCTCGCGCCAGTTCAACGCGATGGCCGCCCAGCTCGAGGAGAGCGTCGAGATCATCCGCCGCGACCGGGACCGGAGCCGCGAGTTCCTGGCCGACGTGTCGCACGAGCTGCGGACCCCGATCGCCGCCCTGCGCACGTTCAACGAGCTGCTCCGCGAGCAGGCCGGCGACGATCCGGTCGCCCGGGCCGAGTTCCTCGAGTCGAGCAGCCAGCAGCTCGAGCGGCTCGACTGGCTGGCCCAGAACCTGCTCGAGATCTCGAAGCTCGACTCCGGGCTCGTGCTCCTCGACCTGCGCCCCGACGACCTGCGCACGGCGGTCGAGTCGGCGGTCGAGCAGGCCGAGGCGGCGGCCCGGCGGCGGGGGGTCGAGCTGTCGCTCCGGCTCCCCTCCCGGCCCGTGCGCATCCGCCACGATCCCCAGCGGATCGGCCAGGTCGTCAGCAACCTCGTGGGCAACGCCCTGAAGTTCACGCCCCGTGGCGGGTCGGTGACTGTCGATCTGGAGCCGTATCGCGACGGGGCCCGCATCCGGGTGACCGACACCGGGGTGGGCATCGACGCCTCCGAGCTGCCCCGGATCTTCGAGCGCTTCTACCGCGGCTCCCGGGCGAACGAAGCCCGCAGCAGCGGCAGCGGTCTCGGCCTGGCGATCGTCCGCTCGATCGTCGACATGCACCACGGGCGGATCACCGTCGAGAGCCGGCTCGGCCAGGGCTCGACGTTCACCGTCTACCTGCCCCACGACCCGCGGCTCGACGAGGAGATCACGCCGCCGGCCGACCCGGCGATCCCGGCGACGAGCGATCCGGCGCCGGCCGAGCCGGGGACGCCGGCCCCGGTGCCGGCCGACCCGGCGATGCCCGCCCCGGCGCCGGCCGAGCCGGCGATCCCGGCGGTGCAGGCCGAACCGGGCCCCGGTCCGGCGGCCGACTCAGCCGCCCAACCGGCCGCCGCCGAGCGTGCCGAACCAGGCGCCCCGGTCCGCTGATCCCGGCCGGAGGTGACGAAAGCTTTACCGGCCGCCCGACCCGGGATGAATCCGGATCCGCCAGACTGGTGACAGTGTCAGGCGGGAGCGTCATCCGGACGCGGCCCCAGCCATCTGCCCGGTAGACAGGACGAAACAGACGACGATGACCGACCCGACCCTGCCGGACCCGTTCCGGCCCGACCAGCCCATCCCCGACTCGAGCGATCAACCGGCGGCGGGCGCCGCCGACCAGTCGGACCCGGCGCAGCGCTACTCGCCCAGCCCGTCGCCGCGGCCCGACTGGCGGAGCCAGGCCTGGGGTGCCCAGGACCAGCCCACCCCGGAGGCCTGGTTTGAACCGCCTGCCCCGTCGACCCCGCCTCCGGCCCCGACGACCCCGTCGCGCCGTGGTGGCGGCCCGGTCGCCCTCGTCCTCACCGCCTCGCTCATCTCGGCGATCCTCGCCTCCGGCGGTACGTACCTCACCCTGAGCGCCTCGGGCGCGCTCGATCGCGCCGCGGCCCCGGCCCCGACCGCGGTTGGCGAGCCGGCCGGCGCGACGGCGCCGCTCACCTCCACCGAATCGGCGATCGTGGCCGTGGCCAGGAAGGTCAGCCCCGCGGTCGTCACGATCGTCTCCGAGGGGACACCCCTGACCGACCAGACGTTCCCCTTCCAGGTCCCCGGCCAGCCGGTCCCGGAGGGGATCGGCTCGGGGGTGATCTTCGAACCGAACGGCTGGATCCTGACCAACCGCCACGTCGTCGCCGGCAGCCAGAAGCTGACCGTCCGCCTGAGCGACGGGCGCCGGTTCGATGGCACGATCTACGGCATCGACACGCTCACCGACCTGGCGATCGTGAAGGTCGAGGCGACCGGCCTGCCGGCGGCCCCGATCGGCGACTCTTCGACGATCCAGGTCGGCCAGCTTGCGATCGCGATCGGCAGCCCGCTGGGCGCGTATTCGAACTCGGTCACGAGCGGGATCATCTCGGCCCTGGGCCGGACGATCCAGGTCCAGGGCGGCCAGATCAACAACCTGATCCAGACCGACGCCGCGATCAACCCCGGCAACAGCGGCGGCCCGCTCCTCGACGCGGCCGGCAACGTGGTCGGGATCAACACCGCGATCGCCAGCAACGGCCAGGGGATCGGCTTCGCGATCCCGATCAACATCGCCCGCCCGATCATGCAGCAGGCGCTCGCCGGGGAGAAGCTCGCTCGGCCCTGGATCGGGATCCGCTACCAGATGATCGACCTCGACCTCCAGCAGGCGCAGAAGCTGCCGGTCGCACAGGGCGCCTGGATCTCCGGCGGCCAGGACGCGAGCGGCCAGCCCCAGCCGGCGATCGTGCCCGGCAGCCCAGCCGAGAAGGCCGGCCTCCGCGAAGGCGACATCATCACCAGCGTCGAGGGGATCACGATCGACACCAGCCACCCGCTCGACGCGGTCCTCACCCAGTTCGCGCCGGGCAAGACGGTGACGATCGAGATCATCCGCGGCGGTCAGAAGGTGACGCTCCGGCTGACGCTCGGGACACGGCCCGCGAACCCGTAGTCAGGAGCGTCAGGGGCCGGCGGCCGACAGGGCCGGCACGACCCGCGGCAGGTCTCCCGGCAGGGGCCGTCTCCCGGCAGGGGCCGGCGGTCGGCGGTGGCGATCAGCCCCGCTGGCGGTCGGCCCCCGAACGCTGGCGGCGGATCTCGACCCCGGCGTAGTCGAGCTGTCCGTCGATCGGGACGCGGGGCTTGCGCACCCGGACGTCGACCTCGGCGATCGGGAAGTCGGTCAGCAGCTCATGGGCGATCGCCTCGGCCAGCGCCTCGAGGAGCCGGAAGCTCGTCGACTCGACGATCTGGCGGACGTGGTCGAAGACCGCCGCGTAATCGACCGTCTTGGCGATGTCGTCGTCGACCGCGGCGGGCTGGAGGTTGAGGATCAGCTCGACGTCGACCTCGAACGGCTGCGACTCGCGCTGCTCGCGCTCGAGGACCCCATGGCGACCCTGGAAGACCATGTTGTGGAGCACGATCCGGTCGCTCACGGGATGCCTCCTCCGCGGATGATGGCGTCGCTCATCCGGGCGACGCGGACGTTCGGGCGGACGTCGTGGACGCGCACGATGTCGACCCCGGCGGCCACGCCGAGCGCGGTCGTGGCCAGGGTCGCCTCGAGCCGCTCCTCGGACGGCAGGTCGAGCACCCGGCCGAGGGTCGACTTGCGCGACGTCCCGAGCAGGATCGGTCGCCCCAGGACCCGCAGGCCGCCGAGCCCGGCGAGCAGGGTGAGGTTGTGGACGGGCGTCTTGCCGAACCCGAACCCCGGGTCGACGATCAGGCCATCCCAGGCCACGCCCGCCCGGAGGGCGCGCTCGATCGCCCGCTCCAGGTCGGCGATCACCTCGGCCAGCAGGTTCGTGTAGCGGGCCTCGGCCCGGTTGTGCATCAGGACGATCGGGACCCCGCGCTCACCCGCCAGCCGGGCGAGCGAATCGTCCTCGGCGACCCCCCAGACGTCGTTGACGAGCGATGCGCCGGCGTCGAGGGCCGCCGCCGCGACGGCCGGTTTCGTCGTGTCGATGCTGATCGGCAGGTCCGGGAACTCGGCATGGAGGGCGGCGATCACCGGGATCACTCGCCGGAGCTCCTCGTCGGCCTCGACGGGGCGGTGGCCGGGGCGGGTCGACTCCCCGCCCACGTCGAGCAGGTCGGCGCCCTCCTCGATCATCCGGCGGGCGAGCGAGAGGGCAAGCTCGACGGGGGTCGATGGGGCGCCGGCCGTGGCCTGGGTGCCGGTCGTCGGCCGGTCGTGGGCCGTGGCCTGGGCGCCCGCACCAGCCGTGCCCCCGGCCGCGGCGGCGAGCAGGCCGTCGCCGGAGAACGAGTCGGGGGTGGCGTTCAGGATGCCCATGACGTACGTCCGCTCCCCCCAGGCGAACGTCCGGGAACCGATCCGGGTCGAGCCGAGCGCGCCGGGCAGGCCACCAGGGGCGCCGGCCGGCAGGTCGCGCGCGGCTGGCGGGGCGGTGGATCCGCCGGGCGGAAGGTCGCCCGTGCCGGCCGCGAGGCGCTGCGGATCGGTCATCAGGTTCCAGGTTCCTCCGGATCGCGCAGCTCGGGGTCGTCGACCAGCCTGCCCCGGACCTCCCCCACGAGGTACAGCGAACCGGCGACGACGATCGGCCCGGGAGCCTCGCGCAGCGCCCGGTCGAGCGCCGCGCCGGGGGTCGGCTCGATCACCATCGGGAGTCCCGGGGCCACTGCCGCCCAGCGCCGCGCCAGCTCGTCGGCCGGGAGCGAACGATGCAGGCCAAGGTCGGTGCAGATGATACGCGCGCCGCGCAGCGCTGCGGCGCCGGCGAGCGCGGCCACGATCCCGGCCACGTCCTTGTCGGCCATGGCGGCCATGACCAGCGTCAGCGGGGGCGGCGCGGCGAGGTCACCGCCGGCGAGGTACGGGCGCAGGTCGTCGAGGGCGGTGGCCAGGACGGCCGCCCCGGCCGGGTTGTGGGCACCGTCGAGGAGGACCTCGCGCGCCCCGGCGCGACCGTCGACGGTGATCAGCTCGAGGCGCCCCGGCCAGCGAGCCGCGGCATATCCGCGCCGCCGGTCGTCGGCGCTCAGCCGGGCGATCCCGGCCGTCTCGAGGGCGTCGAGGAGCGCGTCGGCAATCGCCACGTTCGCCGCCTGGTGGCGCCCGCGCAG
>CAYMBB010000156.1:0-6445 GCA_964388515.1 uncultured Anaerolineaceae bacterium | reverse complement strand
TTGTGCCTGCTGGTGCCCTCGGGCGGCGGCAAGCCGACGACCGTCAACCTGATCGGCGGCGTCCTGCCGCTGACCTCCGGCGAACTCCGAATCGAGGGCCGCCGGGTGAACGACCTGCCGCCCCACAAGCGAAACGTCAACACCGTCTTCCAGAACTACGCCCTGTTCCCCCACCTCGACGTGTTCGAGAACGTCGCCTTCGGCCTGCGGATGGAGGGCCTGCCGAGCGACGCGATCCGCTCCCGGGTGTACGAGTACCTCGGCCTGGTTGGCCTGGAAGCGTACGCCGATCGCTCGCCGACCCAGCTTTCGGGCGGCCAACAGCAACGCGTCGCGCTGGCTCGGGCCCTGGCTAAACGGCCAGCGGTCCTGCTGCTTGACGAGCCCCTCGGGGCGCTCGACCTCAAGCTCCGCAAGCAGATGCAGGTCGAGCTGGCCCGGATCCACCGCCAGGTGGGGACGACCTTCGTCTTCGTCACCCACGACCAGGGCGAGGCGCTCTCGATGGCCACCCGGATCGCAGTCATGCGCGGCGGCCACGTCATCCAGGTCGGCACGCCCCGCGAGATCTACTACCGCCCGGTCGACCGGTTCGTGGCCGACTTCATCGGCGAATCGAACGTGCTCGAGGGCGAGCTCGTCGGCGGCGATGGCGGGACCGAGGCCGGCCGGGTTCGCCTGGCCGATGGAACGATCGTCGGTGCCGCGCGGACGGCCGGTGCGCCGGGATCCGGCCCGGTGGCAGTGATGGTTCGGCCGGAGTGCCTGTCGGTCGGGCCCGAGGAGCCACCCTCGGGATCCCCGGCACTTCGCGGGCAGGTAATCGACGTGGCCTTCCTGGGCGACCACACCCGGGTGACCGTGCGCACGGCGGCGGGCGACGTCGTCGCCGCCCGTTGGCACGCCGACCGGGCCACGGCGGCGGCGCTCGAGGGGCTGAGCGAGAAGGAGGTGTTCGTTTGGTGGTCAGTGGCCGAAGCGGCGGTGATCGCCCGATGAGGGCGACGACAGTCCGGTAGCCGGACTCGAGGAGGAGGAGTCTCAGATGGCACCCTTGCACACGCGGCGGCAGTTCCTGCGCCTGAGCGCCGGGGCATCGGCGGGGGCATTCCTGGCGGCCTGTGGCTCATCGGGCGGCTCGACGCCGGCGCCCGCGGCGAGCTCGAGCAGCCCCCCCGGAGCCGCGAGCAACGCTCCAGGCTCGGCGACGAGCCCGGCAGCCCAGGGCGGGACGCTGAACTTCCTGACCTGGAGCGACCACTGGAGCAAGGACGAGCTGACCGGGGTCCAGCAATCGACGGGCATCACGGTCAACATCACCGAGCTGGCCGACAACATCGATGGTTTCAACAAGCTCAGCCAGGTCCGCGGCCAGCTCGACATGGTGTCCGGCGACGCGCTGTGGGTTCCCAAGTACTACGACGCCGGACTGATCGAGGCGATCGACATCAACAGCTTCCAGGTCGCCCAGCAGCTCTACTCGATCGCCCGCCAGTTCGACTTCTGGACGAAGCCGGACGGCTACCTGGCCTATCCCTGGGGCTGGTCACCGATCCAGATCGTGTACAACCCCAAGTACGTCAGCCCGGCACCGGACGGCTGGGACGCCCTGATCGACCCGAAGTACAAGGGCCGGGTGGTCATGGAGAACCAGCCGACCGACATCATGCTCTTCGCCGGAATCGCGACCGGGGCGAAGGACATCTACAACATGGCCGATGCCGAACTGGCGACGGCCAAGGACTGGCTCAAGCAGCTCAAGCCGAACGTGCTCAAGCTCGTCCAGCAGAACAACGAGACGATCCAGTCGCTCGCCTCCGAGGAGGCCTGGCTGTCGACCCAGAACCTGGGCGCGCCCGACCGGGTGAAGAACGCCGGTGGCCCCGAGGTCACGGCGATCATCCCCAAGGAGGGCACGACCGGCTTCATCGACGGCGAGATGACGGTCAAGGGCGGCCAGAACCAGGCTCTCGTCAAGCCCTACCTGGAGGCCGGGGCCCAGGCCGAGTACGTCGCCCAGAACTTCATCGACAACGGCCGGCCGCTCTGGAACGAGAAGGCCTACCAGCTGCTCGTGGACAGCGGCAAGAAGGACCTGGCCGACCGATACCTCTACAACCAGCCGGAGCTCGCCCTCAAGATGCGGCTCAAGGGTCCCGCGGGCAACACCGACGCATACATCTCGGCCTTCAACGAGGTATTCGGCGGCTGATGGCCCGGCGCCCGGGGCCCGCATGGTGCTGAACGTGGCGGGACAAGCGTGACCACTCGTTTCGGCCAGAGACGGAGCAACCTCCTCCGCCTCTGGCCGTTCCTGCCCTCGGCCGCGGTGCTCGCCGGGCTGTTCTTCATCCCACTGGCGATCGTGTTCGTCTATTCCTTCTGGCAGGTCGACCCGAACATCCAGGTCGTGCCCAACTGGACGCTCCGGAACTACGCCAAGTTCTTCGGCACGGAGACGTACCTGCGCACGTTCCTCAAGACGATGGCGATGGCCGCCTTGGTCACGGTCTCCGGGCTTGCCGTCGCCGGCCCGTTCACCTACTTCCTCGTCCGCTACGTCTCGACCCGCTGGCAGCGGCTGATCCTGCTCGCGGTCGTCCTCCCGTTCTGGACGAGCTATCTCGTCCGGGTCTACGCCTGGCAGGCGATCCTGGGCGAGAAGGGGGTCCTCAACTCGGTCCTGCTCTCGCTCGGGCTCGTCACCAAGCCGCTCGACTTCCTCTTGTACAACGATATCGGCGTCTTCATCGTCCTGCTCTACGTCTACTTCCCGTTCGCCGTCCTGTCGCTCTACACGTCACTCGAGCGGTTCGACTTCACCCAGCTCGCGGCGGCTCAGGATCTCGGGGCTCGCCCGGATCAGGCCCTGCGCAGGGTCCTCTTGCCGCAGATTCGGCCGGGGATCATCACCGCCTGCATCTTCGTGTTCATCCCGATCCTCGGCGAGTACCTGACGCCGACTCTCGTCGGCGGCACGAAGGGGGTGCTGATCGGGAACCTGATCGTCAACTTCTACCGTGGCGGGGCCTTCCCGGCGATGGCCGCCGCCTCGTTCCTCGTCGCTGCGGTCGTGCTCGGCCTGCTCATGGCGTTCCGGCGCTACCTCCAGGTCGAAGACCTCGTCGCGCGCGGGTAGGCGACGAGCGGGCGGACAATGGCGCACACCGGCGACCGACTCGAGACGATGCCCGTCAGCCCGTACGCAGGGCTCGTCCGCTGGCTGCTCCGGGGCTGGGCGGTGGCCGTCCTGGCCTTCACCTACGCGCCGATCGTCCTGCTCGTCCTGTTCAGCTTCGAGGACAGCCGGAACATCGGCTTCCCGATCACCGGGTTCTCGCTTCGGTGGTACGAGGGCCTGCCGGCGAACACGCCGCTCGTGCGCGCGGTCGCGACCTCGATCGCGATCGCGCTCGTCGTGGCCGTGGTCGCCACCCTGGTCGGAACGCTGGCCGCGTTCCCTCTCGTCCGGGCC
Source organism: uncultured Anaerolineaceae bacterium (assembly GCA_964388515.1). GTDB lineage: Bacteria > Chloroflexota > Limnocylindria > Limnocylindrales > CSP1-4 > JAKAHU01. The sequence continues at coordinate 2,970 of CAYMBB010000156.1, read as the reverse complement.
GGCATCCGCCGGCCCAACGCCGCCCGCGTCCTGTTCACGATGCCGATCATGCTGCCCGGCATCCTGATCGGGGTCGGCCTGCTCGTCTTCCTGGCTGGCATCCTCAAGGTCCCGCTCTCGGTGCTGACCGTGATCGCCGGACACCTGGTCCTGACGATGCCCTTCGTCGTGCTCATCGTGTCGGCCCGGCTGCAGAGCCTGGACCGCCGTCTCGAGTGGGCCGCCGCCGACCTCGGGGCGGATCCGGCCAGGACACTGCGCTACGTCGTGCTGCCCCTGATCGCGCCGGCGATCCTGGCCGGGGCACTGATCAGCGTCACCCTCTCGATCGATGAGTTCGTGGTGACGTTCTTCACGGTCGGGCCGCAGCTGACCTTGCCGATCTACATCTACACCCAGATCAAGTTCGGGGTGACGCCCGAGGTGAACGCGGTGGCCACGCTCGTCCTGGCTGGAACGGCGCTGGTCCTGGGCTTCGGCACGCTCCTGGCGATGCTCACGCGGCGCGCCGTCCGGCTCCGCCGGCGGCGGGCCGCAGTCAACCGATCGGAGGCGAATGTGTGATGCGGGCGGCTGTCTTCCACGGCAACGGGGTGCTGAAGGTCGAGGACTGGCCCGAGCCGGCGCTCCGGGCCCCCGATGACGTCCTGATCGAGGTCGAGGCGTGCGGCATCTGCGGCTCCGATCTCCAGATCATCAACCTGCCGCCGGGCCATCCGTCGTCGCCACCGGTCGTGCTCGGCCACGAGTTCGTCGGTCGTGTGGCGGCCCTCGGACCGACCGCCTCGCTGGCCGGACTGACGGTCGGCCAGCGGGTGGTCGTCGACCCCGATCCCAAATGCGGGGTATGCTTGTTCTGTCGCACCGGGCGCCCGGCCAACTGCGCGAACATCGTCGCCCTCGGCGTCCATCGCGACGGCGGTCTCGCCCGCTTCGTGGTCGCACCGGCGGGCGCCGTGTACCGCATCTCCGACGCCGTCCCGACCACGATCGCGGCACTCGTCGAGCCACTCGCCTGCGTCGTCAACGGCACAAACCGGGCGAACGCGAGGCCCGGCGAGTCGGCCGTCGTGTTTGGAGCCGGGGCGATCGGCTGCCTGTTCGTCACCCTGTTCAAGGCCGCCGGCGCCGGGCCGGTGGTGGTCATCGAGCCGACCGAGGGTCGCCGGGCCGTCGCCGCCGCGGTCGGGGCTGACGCCACGCTCTCCCCGGGTGAGTTCATCGCCCGGGCCCCCGAGGTGCTGCCCGGAGGGGCGGAGATCCTCGTCGACGCCGTCGGTACGCAGTTCCCGACCGCGATCGAGCACGCGGCGCTCGGCGCCCGGATTATCCTCTTCGGCCAGAATGCGAACGCACGACCGCCGGTTCACCAGTACACGATCATCGAGCGCTCGCTCACGATCATGGGCACGTACATCACGAACTACACCTTCCCGACCGCGATCCGTCTGGTCGAACAGGGTGCCCTGCCCCTCGCCCCGGTCGTGACCCACATCCTGCCGCTCGAACGACTGGCCGAGGGGATCGAGCTGCTCCGGTCGGGGACGGCCACCAAGGTCGTGATCACTCCCTAGGCCGGCGCCGTCTCCGTCGCAGCTGGGGTTCCCGTCCAGGGCAGGCGTCCCGCCCGCCAGCAGGAAGGTCAATCACCCGATGTCCGGAACCATGCCCGTCGCCAACGCGCCCGTCAGCTTCGGGGTTGACGAGATCATCGTCGACGACGCCTGGATGCCCGACCCGATGGCGGTCATCGACATGATCGCCGAGCTGGGCTACGAGGGGACCGAGCTCGGACCACCCGGCTACTTCGGCGATCCGGGCCAGGTCCGCGAACGGCTGAGCGCCCGCGGGCTCGAGCTGGTCGGGTCGTTCCTGCCGCTCCGGCTCTCGAAGCCCGAGCACGCCGAGGAGGATCGAGCCTGGCTGCGGGCGACCCTCGACACCATCAGGGCGAGCGCGCCGCACCCCGAGCGGACGATCGCGATCCTCTCGGACGGCTTCGATTCAGCCGAGCGGATGCGGTTCGCGGGCCGGATCCCGCAGCACCCCGAGGCTTGGCTGCCACCCCAGCGCTGGCCGGTCCTGGTCGACAACCTTCACCGGGCAGCCGAGATCTGCCGCGAGGGCGGGTTTCGGGTGGCGATCCATCCCCACGCCGGGACCTACCTCGAGACGGTCGACGAGATCCGCCGCCTGCTCGACGCGATCGACCCGTCGCTCGTGGGGCTCTGCCTGGACACGGGCCACGCCCGCTTCGGCGGCGCCGATCCCGTCCGGCTGGTCGAGGACTATCACGACCTGATCACCCACGTCCACGTCAAGGACTGCCGGGTGACGGTCCTCAACGAAGTGGCCCGCGAGGGCCTCGGGATGGAGGATGCCCTCGTCCGCGGCGCGTTTGTCGAGCTCGGCGCGGGCGACTCCGGGATTGGCGACGTGATCGCCGCGCTCCAGCGGCACGGCTACCGGGGCTGGCTGGTTGTAGAGCAGGACCGCTTCCTGTTCGCCTCCGACACGCTCGACACGCTCCGCCAATCGCAGCGCCGGAACCGGGACTTCTTGCGCCGGCTCGGAATCTGAAGCGGCAGGGTCAGCCAGTCACGCGGGCCCGGAACGGCGCCAGGAGCGGCTCGATGAAGGCAGCCGCCTCGCGAACGCCCTCGGCCGCCGGCTGCGAGAGATCCTCGTTCTCGATCGAGAGCACGTCGTCATAACCGGCGTCCGCGAGCGCCTTGACGAATGGTCTCCAGAACTCCAGGCCGTGGGAGCGACCGATCGTCCGGAAGACCCACGCCCGCTGCAACGGATCCTCGAACGGCCGCTGGTCCAGGACCCCCGCCAGCGCGACCTGATCAGGCACGAGCCCGGTGTCCTTGAGGTGGACGTGGTGGACCGCCGGGCCGAGTGCGCGCACGACCGCAAGCGGGTCCATCTGCTGCCAGAACAGGTGGGACGGGTCGAGGTTTGCGC
>CAYMBB010000155.1:0-6450 GCA_964388515.1 uncultured Anaerolineaceae bacterium | reverse complement strand
TCAAGTACCCCGAGAAGTTCAACTCGCTCGGGGCCCGGATCCCGCGCGGCGTCCTGCTCGTCGGACCCCCCGGCACCGGCAAGACCCTGATGGCCCGCGCCGTGGCCGGCGAGGCGGGCGTGCCGTTCTTCAGCATCTCCGGTTCCGAGTTCGTCGAGATGTTCGTCGGGGTCGGTGCGTCGCGCGTCCGCGACCTGTTCGACCAGGCCAAGCGGAACAGCCCGTGCATCGTCTTCGTCGACGAGATCGACGCGGTCGGGCGTCAACGGGGCGCCGGTCTCGGCGGCTCGCACGACGAGCGCGAGCAGACCCTCAACCAGATCCTGGTCGAGATGGACGGGTTCGACACGAACACGAACGTGATCGTGGTCGCGGCCACGAACCGCCCGGACGTCCTCGACCCGGCCCTCCTGCGGCCCGGTCGATTTGACCGCCAGGTGATCCTCGACCGGCCCGACATGAAGGGCCGGGTGGCGATCCTCAAGGTGCACACGAAGGGCAAGCCGCTCGACAAGTCGGTCGACATCGAGAACATCGCCCGCCAGTCCCCCGGCTTCTCGGGCGCCGACCTCGCCAACCTCGTCAACGAGGCGGCGATCCTGGCTGCGCGCCGGAACAAGAAGACGATCGGCATGCCCGAGTTCCAGGAAGCGCTCGAGCGGATCGTCGCCGGCCCGGAGCGCAAGAGCCGGATCATCTCCGACCAGGAGAAGGTGATCATCGCCTACCACGAGGGCGGCCACGCGATCGTCCAGCGCGTCCTGCCCAAGTGCGACCCGGTCCAGAAGGTGACGATCATCAGCCGCGGCATGGCCCTCGGCTACACGATGGCCCTGCCCACCGAGGACCGCTACCTCCAGAGCAAGTCCGAGTTCGAGGACAAGATCGCCGGCCTGCTCGGCGGCAACGCGGCCGAGAAGCTGATCTTCGGCGACACGACCACCGGCGCCTCGAACGACATCGAGAAGGCGACGATGCTCGCCCGGCGGATGGTGACCGAGTTCGGGATGAGCGAAAAGCTCGGTCCGCTCTCGTTCGGCAAGCGCGACGAGCTCGTCTTCCTCGGCCGCGAGATCGGCGAGCAGCGGAACTACTCGGACGACGTGGCGCGCCAGATCGACGAGGAGGTCCGGGCGATCATCGACCGCAACTACGCCCGGGCGATGGAGGTCCTCGTCTCCCACAAGGACCGCCTGACCGCCCTGGCCGAGAAGCTCGTGGCCGAGGAGACCGTGGATGCCGACGAGTTCGAGAAGCTCTTCTCGGACCTGCCGCCCAAGGAGGACAAGCACGCCGGCCCACCGCTCGCCGCCGCGACCACTCCGCCGACCGGGACGGCGAGCGCCGGCGCCGGGGTGAACCCTCCTGCCCCGAGCCCGAAGCCGCGTCCCAGCCCGGCCTGATCGGCCGGCGTTCACCTGATCGGCCGGCGATCACGAGCCACGAGTCGACGCCCGGAGGAGGTCCGGGCGTCGACGCATGTCCACGATGAGCCCCGGAGGTTGACGATGCCTGCTGGTCCCGCCCCCGCCGTCGAGGAGTATCTCGCCCGGACGCGCGAACGCCGGCTCGAGTCGTACAAGGCACTGCTGCGCATCCCGAGCATCTCCGCCCTGCCCGAGCACGCGGCCGACTGCCGGGCCGCGGCCGAGGCGATCGCGGCCGACCTGCGGACGATCGGGGTCGAACATGTCGAGGTCGCCGAGACGGGCGGCCACCCGGTCGTCTACGGCGACTGGCTCCACGCCGAGGGTGCCCCGACGATCATCGTCTACGGCCACTACGACGTCCAGCCGGTCGACCCGCTCGAGCTCTGGGAGTCGCCGCCCTTCGAGCCGATCGTCGTCGGTGACCGGCTCCAGGCCCGCGGCGCCGCCGACGACAAGGGCCAGGTCCATCTCCATCTCCGGGCGGCCGAGGCGCTCCTTGCCACGTCTGGCGGCCTGCCGGTCAACCTGAAGTTCGTCTTCGAGGGCGAGGAGGAGAGCGGCTCGGTCAACCTCGACCGCTGGCTGGAGGCGAACCGCGCCCGCCTCGCGGCGGACCTCGTGGTCATCTCCGACACCGGCTTCTTCGACGGCAACCGGCCGGCGATCACGATCGGCCTGCGTGGCCTGGCGGCGGTGCAGGTAGACGTCTACGGCAGCACGATCGACCTCCACTCGGGCTCCTACGGGGGGACGGTCCAGAACCCGGCGAACGCGCTCGCCACGATCATCGCCGCCCTCAAGGGGCCCGACGGGCGGATCCTCGTGCCCGGCTTCTACGATGACGTGCGCCCGCTGACCGCGGCGGACCGGGCGGCGTTCGCGGCCCTGCCGTTCGACGAGGAGGCGTTCCGCGAGTCGATCGGCGTACCGGCCCTGGTCGGCGAGGCGGGCTACACGACCCTCGAGCGCCGGGGCGCCCGGCCGACGCTCGACGTGAACGGGATCTGGGGCGGCTTCCAGGGCGAGGGGAGCAAGACGATCATCCCGGCCCACGCTCACGCCAAGATCACCTGCCGGCTCGTGCCCGACCAGGACCCGAGCCGGATCACCGATCTGCTCGTCTCGTACATCGCCGAGATCGCGCCGCCCGGGGTGCGGGTGGAGGTCGTGCGCCAGCACGGCGGGCGACCAAGCTTGACCCCGATCGACCACCCGGCCACGAAGGCCGCGGCCCGGGCGATCGAGGCGACGTTCGGGGTTGCCCCGCTCTACATCCGCGAGGGCGGCTCGATCCCGGTCTGCGCCAGCTTCGAGTCGATTCTGGGCCTGCCGGTGGTCCTGCTCGGCTTCACCCCGCCCGACGACCATGCCCACGCGCCGAACGAAGCGATGGACCTGCGCAACTACGAGACCGGGATCCGGACGGTCACCCGGCTGTGGTACGAACTGGCCGCTCTGCCGCGCTGACCGGCCGCTCTGCCGCGCTGATGGTCCGGGGCCGGCTGGGCCGATTGGGGAGCGGCGGGACCGGTGGTGACCGGTGCTACCATGGCCCGAGGATCACCACCGGGAGGGTACGAGTCTGTGGGCACTGAGGCCGCCGATACGACCGCCACGCCGACGCCGAAGGCGTCCTGGCGGCTGGACACCGACAACGGCAGCATGGCGCCGCGCTCCGCACTGGACGTGCTCATCGATCTGAACGACAAGGTGACCAGCGGTCGGATCGGGGAGTACCAGCCGGTGCCGCTCGGCTTCACGCCGCTCGACAAGACGATCGGCACCGGCCTGCGGGCCGGGGAGCTGCTCCTGATCGGCGGCGCCCAGGGGACGGGCAAGACGACGATGGCGCTCCAGATGGCGCGTAACGTCGCCTCCGGAGGTCAGGCGAACGTCCTCTACCTGTGCTTCGAGCACGACGAGCAATACCTGCTCAACCGGCTCGTGGCCATGGAATCCGCGCTGGCCCACCTGCCCCACCGGACCGGTGCGATCAAGATCCAGGACGTCCGGCGGGAGATCCTCGGCACGTGGATGGCCGACGGGAGCGGTGCTGCCCAGCTGGCGGACAACCCGCGCCTGCGCCCAAGCCTCGACCGGATCGCGCGCTACGGTCAGAATCTGTTCCTGCTGCGCGGTTCTCAGACGGCGAGCACGGTCGACAACATTCGCCGGCTCGTCCAGCAGCATCGGGCGCTGTCGGGCGACCGGCGCCTGCTCGTCGTCGTCGACTACCTCCAGAAGGTGCCCCAGATCCCGGAGCCGACCTCCGAGACCGAGAAGGTCACCTTCGTGGTCAACGGGCTCAAGGACATCGCCCTGTCCGAGGAGGTCCCGGTGATCGCGATCGTGGCCGCCGACAAGGAGGGCCTGAAGGCGAGCCGGCTGCGCAACTTCCACCTGCGCGGCTCGTCGGCGATCAACTACGAGGCGGACATCATCCTGATCCTGAACGAGAAGTACAACATCGTGGCCAAGGTGAACATCGAGTTCAACCCCTACCAGGCGCAGCGCTTCCGCGACTGGATCATCGTCTCGGTCGAAAAGAACCGCGGCGGCCAGGACAACGTCGACCTCGAGTTCGAGAAGCACTTCGAGTTCTCCTGCTTCGATCCGAACGGACGGACGGTCCAGGAGAAGCTGATCGAAGAGCGCCTCTACAACGACTGAGCGCGCAGCGGTGGCGCCTCGACCGCCTGCCGAGCGGTTCCCCGACGTCGTCGAGCTGGTGGTCGAGATTCCGCGCGGCAGCCGGAACAAGTACGAGTACGACGAGGAGGCGGGCGTCTTCCGCCTCGACCGTGTCCTCGCCTCGGCCGTCCATTACAACTTCGACTACGGCTTCGTGGAGGGGACCCGGGCCGCCGACGGCGACCATACCGATGCCCTGCTGATCATCGACGAGCCGACGTTCACCGGCTGCCACGTCTGGGCCCGGCCGATCGGCGGGCTCGAGATGCGAGACGAGAACGGGTTCGACTTCAAGGTCCTGTGCGTCGCCCTTGGCGATCCGCACCAGGGCCACATCGAGCGCCTCGATCAGGTCCGACCGCACCGGCTGGTCGAGATCGAGCACTTCTTCGACACGTACAAGCTGCTCGAGGAAAAGGAGACCGAGGTTCTCGGCTGGCAGCCCCGGGAGCGTGCCCTCGAGGTCCTGCGCAACGACCGGCGGGCGTACGAGCGCGAGCAGGGCCTCCAGGGCAGTCCGTCTTGAGCTCGACGCCGCCGGGGCGTCCCCCTGCCCGTCGACCGCTGCCGCGCTGGCGCGAGCAGCAGCTCCTGCCCGGCCGCCGGCTGTTCGTCGGGGTGCCGCTGCCGGTACCCGTCCGGGACGAGGTCGGTCGCCTCGTCGAACGGGTTCGCACGTCGGCGGCAGCGGCTGACGCCCGCGGCGAGGGGCGCGAGGTGCGCTGGGTTCGGATCGAGGGGCTCCACCTGACCCTGCGCTTCCTCGGCCCGACGCTCGACGAACGACGCCCGGCGGTCGAGGCGGCGATGCGCGCCGCCGCAGCCGGGGCCCGGCCCTTCCCGATCCGGATCGGCGGCGGGGGCGCCTTCCCGAGCCCGGCCCGGCCGCGGGTCCTCTGGCTTGGGGTGACGACCGGCGCCGAGCAGCTCGCCGCCCTCGCTGGGGACCTCGCCACCGCGCTCGCCGCGGCCGGTTGGCCGCCGGAGGAGCGCCCCTTCCGGGCGCACCTGACGCTCGCCCGGGCCGACGGCGTGCGGGCAGGACCGGCGACGGCGCGGGCCCTGGTCGCCGAGGCCGAACGGTTCAGCAGTGAGTGGGTCGCCGACCGGGTCGTCCTGTTCGAGAGCCACACCGGGGGCGGACCCGCGCGCTACGAGGCGCTGCTCGAGGTGCCCTTCGGCGGCTGATCCGGCTCTGCTAGCATGACCGCCGCGGAGTGCGGCCCGCCAGCCGCGAGTGCCCCACGGAGGAGAGCGTCGTCGCCGTGTCCCCGATCGAGCGCGTCCGCCTCGTCCTGGCTCTTGGCCTGCTGAACGTTGCCCTCGTGGCGGCCACGATCCTGGTCGGGTTCGGCACCTGGCCGGAGCCGCTGGCGCGGGTAACGGGGCCGACGCCGTCGACGACGGCCCGCAGTCCGACGCCGGCCAGCGCCGCCACGCCGCCCCCCACAACTGCCCCGCCCTCGACGCCCGGTCCGCCGCCGTCCGTCACGCCGCCGCCGGTCTCGCCGTCACCATCGCCCTCGTCGATTCCCGGCGGCGCCGGCGCCCTTCCGACTCCAACACCACCGGCCTCGGATGCCGTTCTGCCGGCGGTCCCGTTGCCCTCGCCGGGGCCGGTCCTGCTCGCCCTCCTGCTCCTGGTGCTCGGCCCGCTCGTCGCGCTCTCCGGGCCTCCCTTGCGCGGGCAGGGGCGCAACCCGTAGGCTTCGCCTTCGACGATCGGAGCGGAGCGGGGGCCTCCGGTCCGAGCGCCCGGCGGGGGGGGGGACGATGAGCGTCCGTCGCGCGGCTGGCGACCGGGCGACGGCGTCGATTGGGCAGGCCCGAGATCCCGGCGAGACCCGGGAAGAGGAGATCCGGATCATGGCTGACAGGAACGGGCGCACGAAGTTCGTGCTCGACGAGGATCGGATCCCGCGGGCCTGGTACAACATCTGCGCCGACCTGCCCGTTGCGCCGGCTCCCGTCCTGCACCCGGGGACGGGCCAGCCGATCGGACCGGCCGACCTTGCCCCGCTCTTCCCGATGGCCCTGATCGGCCAGGAGGTGAGCACCGAGCGCGAGATCGAGATCCCCGGCCCGGTCCGCGAGGCCTACCGGCTCTACCGGCCCAGTCCGCTCCATCGCGCTCGCCGCCTCGAGCAGGCGCTCGATACGCCGGCCCACATCTACTACAAGTACGAGGGTGTCAGCCCGGCCGGCAGCCACAAGCCGAACACGGCGATCGCCCAGGCCTTCTACAACCGCGAGGAGGGGGTGACGCGCCTGGCCACCGAGACCGGCGCCGGCCAGTGGGGGAGCGCCCTCTCGTTCGCCGGGGCGCTCT
>CAYMBB010000154.1:0-6501 GCA_964388515.1 uncultured Anaerolineaceae bacterium | reverse complement strand
GCCCGGAGCGCCTGGCGCGTCTCGAGCCGGACCGGGTCGTCCCAGAACCAGGCGTCGCTGACGAACATCGCCAGTCGCCAGCGCTGCGCCTCGAGCAGGTCGAGGAGCTGCCTCCGCGCCGCGGCGGGGGATGCCCGGCCGAGCCAGCGGTCGACGAACGCGTCGGGCGTCTCGACCCCCGCGATCACCTCGATCCAGGCGTCGCGCGCGGCGTCCAGGTCGATCGGCGCCGTGCCCGCCGCCGTCCCCGATTCCGGGGTCCCGGTCGCCCCTGCGCTCGCCTCCCTGCCCGCCAGGCCCCGGAGGACGGCCCGGCTCGTCGCGTCGATTCCGGCGGCGAGGCGCTCGAGGGCGGCCCGAAGCGGCCCCTTCCAGCGGCCGTCGGGCGCGTCCGGGCACTCGGCGGACCAGCGGGCGACCCCGTGGTGACAGCTCCACGAGGTCCGCTCGCGGATCCGGACGACCGGGAACGGCCGACCCGGGGGCTCGTCGAGCGCGGCCGCGAGCTCGACGACGTCGAAGCCGCGGTCGGCGACGTCGGCGCCCGGGGCGACGAGCCGCTGGAGGAAGAGGTCGCGGAACTTCTGGTGATGGCCGTATAGCTCGCCGTCGGTGGCGATCACGACCAGGCCCGGCGTGCCGTCGGCGAACCGGGCCCCGGCCAGGCGGGGCAGGACCCGCTCGCGGGCGAACCGGTCGGCGTCGGAGGTCGTCGACCCGTCGAACGAGACGGCGCCCGAGATGTCCGCGTCGTAGAACACGACGACGAGGCTCTGCCCGTCGCCGAGCGCCACCCGGTACGGGCGGCGCGTGTCGATCGCGGGCTCGTCGCACTGCCAGGGGGCGAGGATCGTGTAACGGACCCCTGCCTCGGCCAGGAGCCGGAGGGTCGGCAGGTCGACCGCGGTCTCGGGCAGCCAGACGCCCTCGGCCGGGCGCCCGAAGCGCAGCTCGAAGTCGCGCAGGCCCCAGCGGATCTCCGTCCGGCGATCGGCCAGCGAGGCGAGGGGCAGGATCGAGTGGTGGTAGGGGAGCGCCATCGCCCCGCCGCGCCGGGGTGGTTGGCCGGGGCCCAGGCTGGCCCGATCGGCGGCGATCATCCCCCGGTAGGTGGCCGGATCAGCCCGGGCGAGCCAGTCGGCGAGGGCTGAGCCGACGTCGAACGAGATCCGGGCGAAGTTGCCTCGCTCCACGTTGGGGCGGTAGCACTCGGCGTTGATCCGTGCGTTCCAGTCGCTGAACGGCGCGGCCGACGGCTCGGCCGGCATCCGGCCGCTGAACGGGTCGATCCGGAGCGGCTGGTAGAAGTGCCCGTGGACGACGAGCCGGCCCCGGGTCATCGTGCCGGCTCCGTCACGGACATGACCCAATCACCACCGCGCAGTCGGTCCCGCACCCGACCCGCTCACCGCCGCGCGCCGGCCTCTTCGTCGACCGCCCGGTCGTGGCTCGTGGCGACGCGGGCCGTCATCCGGACCGTGCTCCGCTCGCCGGGCGCCAGCCGCAGCGGCCAACTGAAGAGCATCGCGCTGCCCTGGTAGATCCGCTCGAAGCCGGACTCGGAGTTCGAGACCGTCTCGATCGGCGACCACCAGGTGTCGGCGGCCGGCTCGAGCGCCGTCTCGACGGACAGTCCGACGAACGTGTTGCCGGCCGCCACCCGGTCGATCCCCGAGCACGCCCCGCTCGAATCGTGGCTGCTCCGCTCACCGCCGACCTCGTGCCAGGCGGCAGGATTGCCGCCTCCGCCGAGCATCGTCAGGTTCCATTCGACCCCCAGCCGAGCCTCGATCCCCTCGGTCGAGCGGTTCTCGACCGTGACCGCCAGGGCGAGGCCCGGGTCCCGGCGTCCGCCCTCGACCAGGAGCTCCTTCTCGACCAGGACCGGCACCCGGCGTTCGTCCCCCTGGGCCAGGCTGCCCTCGCGGACGACGACGAGCCGCCCGGCGGTCAGCTCGGCGACGGTGAACGGCCGGTCGACGAAGTCGCCCCGCTCGACCGCCTCGGCCCGGGCGAACGCCTCGGGGGTCGTGGCCGGGTCGAGAAGGTGGACGAGTCCGGAGCGCCGCTCGTGCCGGTCGTAGGTCAGGCGGGCCGCGAGATCCGGCTCCTTGACCGTGACCAGGTCGTGGATCGAGGCCGGCCCCGTGTCGACCGCGCTGTCGTGAGGGTGCCCGCCGTCGGGGTTGGCAGCCCGCCGGGCGAGCTCGGCCTCGTGGCGGATGAGCGTCTGGTGGTATGCCTCGGGACGCCGACGCATGACCGCAGTGAGGGCGTGGCGGACGGCCCGGATATCCCAGTCGCCGATCCCGGCCCCCTCGGAGAGCTTGACCGTCACGACCTGGCCGGGTGTCGCGACCAGGGCCTCGTCGATCCCGTCGAGGTCGACGTCGCGCAGCCACGCTCCGTCGACGGGCCGGCCGGCCGCCCGCGCCGCCCGGTCGGCGGCGTCCTCGGCGGCGATCAGGTGCTCGTGGGTCGCCAGGCGCATGTGGCTGATGTAGATCCCGCCGAACAGGCCGTGCCAGTAGCAGTCGTTCGACTGGCCGCGGTAGAGATGATCGAGGGCGCGCTCGCGCGCGATCCCCTCGGCCATCGCGGCGACCTTGTCGGAGACGCGGAGCATCTGCTTGTGGAGGTCGTTGATCTCGCGGTACTTCACCTGGAAGTTGCGCCAGAAGCCGCCCCGCAGCCAGCGCGCCTCGGGACGCCCGGCCGCGACCGCCTCGTGGAGGAGCGTGGCGAAGACGAGCGCCTCGTCGGCCGGCAGCGCCCACTCGCCCATCTCGGCGTACGACCCGGTCGGCACGTAGACCCGCCCGATCGGCGGTTCGCGCTCGAGCCAGGACGAGGGCGTGACGGTCGTCAGCCAGTCGGCGTTCTGCTCGAGGGCGGTGAAGAAGCGGTCGACCCAGCGCCGGGCGCCCCAGCAGTGCTCCCAGGTCGTCGGCCAGGCGCCGAACTTCTCGCCGTCGTCACCCATCATCCCCACCCGCGTCCCGTCCTCGGTCGCGTGATTGCGCAGGTAGGCGATCACGTCGTCGACCTCGCCGAACGGGATCCGGTAGCGCAGGCCCTGCTCGGTGCCGAAGACGGTCAGGATGTGGCCCTGGTCGTCGGTCGTGTAGGCCCCCCAGAGCGCGTCCTCGGGGATCGCGGCGGCGCGGAAGTGGGCGTCGTCGAGGATCGTCCAGCGGTAGCCGGCCGAGGCGAGCGAGGTGGGCAGGTCCGGCTCCCAGACCCGCTCGGCGAGCCAGGCGCCGCGCGGTCGGCGGCCGGTGATCCGCTCGATCTCGTCGCTCATCCGGCGCAGCTGGCCGATCCGGTCGCGCTCGGGGAGCGAGGCCAGGACCGGCTCGTAGTAGCCGCCGCCGAGGAGCTCGACCTGGTCGCGCGCGACGAGGGCGCCGAGCCGGTCGAGGAACTCCGGCCGCTCGGCCCGGAGCCACTCGAGCAGCGCGCCGCTGTAGTGGAGCGAGAGGCGGACGCCGGGATGGCGCTCGAGCGCCTCGATCATCGGCCGGTAGGCCTGGTCGTAGACCTCGGCGAAGACCCAGCCGAAGTTGCCGACCGGCTGGTGGTTGTGGATGGCGAGGGCGAGCGAGATCCTCGGTGGCACGGCGTGTCTTCGTCCTTGTGTTCGTGCTCGGCGTGGTCGGGTCGGGCGCCGGGTGGGTCGGGCTCAGCCCGCCTCGGTGATGATCTGCCGGCGGCGCGCCGCGGCGGCCGGATCGGGTACCTCGAGGCCGGCGGCAGGCAGGTAGAGCTGCTCGGCATAGTCGCGCAGCATCCGGGTGGTGGAGAAGCGCCAGATCGTCGAGGAGATCGAGCGACGCATCGTCTCGATCCAGGCCAGAGGCAGGCCCTGCGGGTCGCGATCGTAGTAGCGGGGCACGATCTCCTGCTCGAGCAGGCGGTAGAGGTCCATGGCGTCGGCCCAGTCCTGGGCGGCCTCGTCGGGGTTCGTCTCGCGCCCGCCGATCGCCCAGCCGTTGTCGCCGGTGAAGCCCTCGTCCCACCAGCCGTCGAGGACGCTGACGTTGACGACTCCGTTCGCGGCCGCCTTCATCCCGCTCGTCCCCGATGCCTCGAGCGGGCGACGCGGGTTGTTGAGCCAGACGTCGACGCCCTGGACCAGGAAGCGGGCGATCCGCATGTCGTAGTCCTCGAGGATGAAGACCCGGCCGCGCAGCTCCGGCGAACGGGAGCGGGTGAAGATCTCCTGGATCACCTGCTGGCCCGGCCGGTCGGCCGGATGGGCCTTGCCGGCGAACACGACCTGGAGCGGACGCTCGGCGTCCCACAGCAGGCGGGCCAGGCGGGCGATGTCGGTGAACAGGAGGGCGGCCCGCTTGTAGGTCGCGAAGCGGCGGGCGAAGCCGATCGTGAGCACCTCGGGATCGAGGACGCTGTCGAGCTCCTCGAGCACCGACGGCGCCTCGCCGTGGCGGGCGAACTGGCTGCGCAGGCGACCGCGGGCGAAGATCGCGAGCTCGCGCTTCTGGCGCATGTGGGCCGCCCACAGCTCGGGGGCGGGGATCCGGTCGATCCGTTCCCAGAACCGTCCACGGTCGGTCGTCTCGTCGAGGTTGTCGAGATCGGCGTCCAGGTAGCGCTCGAGCAGCTCGCGCACCGGCGTGCCCACCCAGCTCGGGGTGTGGATGCCGTTCGTGATCCCCAGGATCGGCTTCGGCACGATCGCCTGCCAGGTCGCGTTGGCGGTGACCGCGTGGAGCCTGCTGACCGCGTTCGCCCCGTTCGTCAGGCGAAGCGAGAAGGCGGTCATGTCGAACTGGCCGGTGTCGCGATCGTTGCCCCGGCCCAGTTCGAGGATCCGTTCGACCGGGACGCCGCCGGTGTTCGGTCGCCCGTCGCCGTCGAGCAGCGGGCCGGCCACGCGCCGCACGAGGTCGACCTCGAAGCGCTCGTTGCCGGCCGAGACCGGGGTGTGGATCGTGAACACGCTGTCGCGCCGGACTCGGGCCAGCGCCTCCTCGAGCGGCAACCCGCCGGCCACGTACTCGCGGGTGCGCTCGGCGAGCAGGAAGGCCGAGTGGCCCTCGTTCAGGTGCCAGGCGGCCGGGGCGATCCCCAGGGCACGGATCGCCCGGACCCCGCCGACGCCCAGGACGAGCTCCTGGTGGAGGCGCATCTCGCGCCCCCGGACGTAGAGGATGTGGCTGATCGGGCGGTCCGACTCGTCGTTCTCGGGGATGTCCGTGTCGAGCAGGAGGACCGGCACCCGGCCGACCTGGACGCACCAGACCGCGACCTGGAGCGTCCGGCCCGGCAGCTCGACCGGGACGAGGAGCGGCTCGCCGTCGGCCCCCTGGGCGCGCAGGATCGGCAGGCGGGAGACGTCGTAGTCCGGGTAGGCGTGTTCCTGGTGGCCGTCGGCGTCGATCGTCTGGCGGAAGTAGCCCTTGCGGTAGAGGAGCCCGACGCCGACGAAGGGGAGGGCCATGTCGCTGGCGGTCTTGGCGTGGTCGCCGGCCAGGACGCCGAGGCCGCCCGAGTAGATGCCGAGCGACTCGTAGAACCCGTACTCGGCGCAGAAGTAGGCGATCGGCCCGTCGAGGTCCCGGGCGTGCAGGCGGTGGAACCAGTGGTCCCGCCCGTTGGCCAGGTAGCGGTCGAAGTCGCGGATGACATCGTGGTACTCGGCCATGAAGGCCGTGCTGGCGAGATGGTCGGACCACTGGATCGAGCCCGACAGGACCGCGACCGGGTTGCGGTAGCGCGCCCAGGCGGCGCTGTCGACGTAGCTGAACAGGACGCGCGCCTGGGGATGCCACGACCAGTAGAGGTTGTAGGCCAGCCGGCGCAGGCCCTCGAGCTGGGGTGGCAGCCGGAACGACGCGCCGGGCAGGGTCGGGACGCGAACGGCTGGGTCCATGTGCCGTGCATGATAATCGGTCAACGGGCGGAGTGAACCGGTTTAGGCGCCGGGAGCGCCGGCGGCGGAGCGGTACCATCGATGCGTGCGCGTCGTGTTCATCGCTGCCGAGTGCGAGCCGTGGGCCAAGAGCGGCGGCCTCGGCGACGTCGTCGATGCCCTTGCCCGGGCCCTGTGGCAGGTCGAGGGCGGGCCCGACGAGCCGGTCGAGGTCTTCCTGCCGCGCTACCGGAGCGTACCCGTCCCGGCCGGCGCGACGACCGGGCTTGTCGTCCGCGTGCCGGACCCGCTGGCTCCCGGCGGGACGTCCGAGATCCCGATCATCGAGGTCGCCGGGGACGGCTATCGGCTCCGTCTGGTCGACGCCCCGGCCGCGTTCGACCGCCCGGGCTACTACGGCGACGGCGGACACGACTACCCCGACAACGCCTGGCGCTTCGGGCTCTTCTGTCGGGCCGCGCTCGAGACGCTGGCCGTCGAGGGCCGGCCGGTCGATCTCCTGAGCCTCCACGACTGGCACGCTGCGCCGGTCGCGCTCTATCGCGACCGCTTCTACCGCGACGACCCGATCGTCGCCCGGGCCGCGCTCGTCCTCACCCTGCACA
>CAYMBB010000153.1:0-6514 GCA_964388515.1 uncultured Anaerolineaceae bacterium | reverse complement strand
GGCGCGCAGGATACGCGACCGGTCGCCGTTGCGCAAGCAGCTGTTCTCGTTCGGCGAGGGCCTGGACGCCCGGCTCACGGCAGCGCCGGCCCGGCACCGGCATCGTCGAGCGAGCGGAAGGCGACGAGGCCGGGGGCCGGCTCGGGTCGGACGTGACCCGGCCGGTCGACGTGGCCGGAACCCGCGGCCTGCGCCGGCCGCCCGACGGCCGGCTGCGCCCCCGCCGCGGCCGACGCCTGGTCGGGTTCGACGAGCCAGATTTCGGGCTCGGCATCGGGCCAGCGCTCGAGGACGCCGGCCGCGGCCCGGGAGCCGGCCGCCGCGTGCGCCTCGAGCAGCCGGCGCACCTCGCCGATCCGGTCGGGGGCGTCGGCTCGCTCGCGTCGGACGGCCGAGAGCCGGGCCGCCCGAACGCCCGGCGCCAGGAGGTGGGCGACCTCGGCGGCGTCGGGATCGACCAGGTACGCCCGCCCACCGGTCATCCCCGCCCCGAAGTTCGCCCCGACGGCCCCGAGGACGACGACCACGCCCCCGGTCATGTACTCGCAGCCGTGGGGACCGATCCCCTCCACCACCGCCTCGGCGCCGCTGTTCCGGACCGCGAAGCGCATCCCCGCCGCCCCGACGAAATGGCACCGCCCGCCGGTCGCCCCGTACAGGCAGGTGTTGCCCGCGATCGCCCGGCTGCTCGCACCACCGGGCCCGGCGCTCGCGCCAGCCGTGGCCCGGTCGTCCGGACCGGGGCGGACGACGAGCGTCCCACCCGAGAGGCCCTTGCCCGCGTAGTCGTTGGCCTGTCCCTCGAGCGTCAGCTCGAGACCGGCGGCCAGGAACGCTCCGACGCTCTGGCCGGCCGCCCCGCGGGCGGCGAGCCGGACCGGCCCCGCGATCTCGCCCCGCTCGAGCGCCCCGCTGAGCGCGGCACCGAACGAGCGGTCGGCGGTCGTCAGACGCACGCGGTACGGCTGGTCGGTGCCGCCGGACCTGCCGATCAGCGCTCGCAGCAGCTGCTGCTCGGTCTCCGACGCCGCCTGGCGCTCGACCTCCAGGCGGGACGCCGACGGATGCGCCCGGCGGGTCGGGCCGGCCTGCCAGCGGGGGGCCGCGACGAGCGACCGGACAGCGAGCGTGCGCCGGCCTGGTGCCCCGGTCAGCCGGCTCGCCGCCTCGCCGATCACCTCGCCGACCGAATGGGCACCGATCGCCGCCAGTTCCCGGCGCAGGTCCTCGGCGATCGCCCGGAAGAACCGCTCCACCTGGTCGGGCGTGCCGGTGAACTTCGCCCGCAGGTCCTCGCGCTGGGTCGCGATCCCGGTCGGGCAGGTGTCGAGGTGGCACTGGCGGGCCATGTCGCAGCCGATCGCGACGAGCGCGGCCGTCCCGAAGCCGAACTCCTCGGCTCCCAGGAGCGCCGCGACGAGGAGGTCGCGCCCGGTCTGGAGACCGCCGTCGACCCGCAGGGCGACCCGGTCGCGCAGGCCGTTGCGCAGGAGCACCTGGTGGGTCTCGGCCAGCCCCAGCTCCCAGGGCGCGCCGGCATGCTTGATCGAGCTCAAGGGGCTGGCCCCCGTTCCCCCGGCATGCCCGCCCAGGTGGATGTAGTCGGCGCCGGCCTTGACGACCCCGGCGGCGATCGTGCCGATCCCGCGGGTGCTGACCAGCTTCACGCCGATCCGGGCCCGGGGATTGACCGCCCGCAGGTCGGCGATCAGCTGGGCGAGGTCCTCGATCGAGTAGATGTCGTGGTGGGGCGGCGGGCTGATCATCGCCCGGCCCGGCTGCCCGCGCCGGAGCGCGGCGATCAGCGGCGTGGCCTTGCGGCCGGGGAGCTGGCCGCCCTCGCCCGGCTTCGAGCCCTGGGCGATCTTGATCTCGAGCTGGTCGGCCCGGGCGAGGTACTCGGACGTGACGCCGAAGCGCGCCGAGGCCACCTGCTTGATCCGGGCGTCGCGCCGGAGCCCGTCCGGGCCTGGTTCGTACCACGCCGGGTCCTCGCCTCCCTCACCCGTGTTTGCCGAGCCCCCGAAGCGCTGGATGCCGAGCGTGATCGCCTGGTGGGCCTCGGGGCTAAGCGAGCCGAGGCTCATGGCCGAGGTCACGAAGCGCGGCGCGATCGCCTGGACCGGCTCCACCTGGGCGAGGGGAATCGGCGTCCCCGGCCGGATCGCGAGCTGATCCCGGACGACGACCGCGGACCGGGCGAGGCCGGCCCGGAAGCGCTCGAGGGCGCCGTCGACGTCGATCGCGGCACCCGCCACGACGGTGCCGGGCTCGGGCGCCGCGGCAGGCGCGGCCGAGGCCGCTTCGCTCCAACCCGCCAGGGCTTGGATCGCCCGGACGGCGCCGGGCGCGTAGAGGTGGGCCTCCCCGTCGGCCCGGAAGCGCGCGAACCCGGGGTCCGGCAGGCGGTGCGGCTCGACGACCGTCCCCAGGGCCAGCGCCTCCGCCCGACGACGTAGCTGGCGCCGGGCCAGGGTGGCGAAGCCGATCGAACCGGGCCACGCTGGCGCGACCGGGAAGCAGCGCTCGAGGACGGCCGGGCTCAGCTCGAGCGTCTCGAAGAACTGGCCACCGATGTACGAGGCGAGGCAGCTGATTCCCATCCGGGCCAGGACCTTGCGCAGCGCGGTGTCGAACCCGTCGAGCAGGTTCGCGATCGCGTCCTCCGGGCCGAGTGCCTCTGCACCACGGCCGCCGGCGATCTCGCCCGCCAGTTCGAGCGCCAGCCACGGGCAGACGACCGTGGCGCCGGCGGCCAGGACCATCGCCAGGCCGTGGATGTCGAGCACGTCGGCCGCCTCGAGGGCGATATCGACCCGGCCCCGGAGCCCCGCCCCGGTCAGCGCGGTATGGATCGCGCCGGCGGCCAGGACCGACGGAACCGGAAGGCGCCCCAGCCCGGGAGCGCTGCGGATCGCCCGGTCGCTGGCCACGATCAGCTCGGCCTGCCCTGCGGCCGCCCGGCGGGCATCGGCGGCCAGCCTGTCGAGGGCGCGTTCGAGGCCCGGCGCCCCCTCGGCCGGGTCCCAGCTCGCATCGAGCCGGACGACCCGGCCGCGATCGCCGAAGTGGGCCACGAGCCGGCCGAGGTCGACGACGACCGGACGCTCGAGGCGGACCGTCCGGGGCGTCGCCGGCAGCCGGCCGAGCAGCGGCGCCCGGCGTCCGAGCTCGACCCCGAGGTCGATCACCGCCCGCTCGCGCTCGGGGTCGATCGGCGGGTTCGTCACCTGGGCGAACGACTGGCGCAGGTGGTCGGCCACGCGCCGGTCGCGGCGCGCCAGGCCAGGCGTCGGCGTGTCGTCGCCCATGCTCCAGAGCGGTTCATGGCCTTCGAGCACGAGCGTCCGGATGTCGAGGCGGAACCGCTCGGCGTCGAGGCCGGCGAGGTAGCGGACGGGGGCCGGGGTCGGCGACGGGTGGGCCGGTGTCGCATGGGCAGGTGTGGCGTGGATCGGTGGCGCGTCGGCCGCGGCCTCCACGGACGGCGCGGACCCCGAGCTCGGGGCGGCCGTGTCCCGGACGATCGCCGACAGCCGGTCGACGAAGGCCGGACGTCGCCCGACCTCGACGACGGACCGCCGGAGCGCCTCGGTCTTCGCGGCCACGTCCTCGAGCACCCGGCCGGCGCGCGGGTCGACGACGAGCATCTCGCCCGGCCCGAGCCGCCCGCGCCGAATCACTTCCGCCTCGGCGAGCGGCACCGCGCCCGCCTCCGAGGCGACCGCGACGATCCCGCCGGCGGTGACCGCGACCGCCGCCGGTCGGAGCCCGTTGCGGTCCTGGAGCACCCCGACCCGGCGACCGTCGGCGAAGACGAGCGTGGCCGGGCCGTCCCAGGGCGCGACGAGACCCGCCGTCCGCTCGCGGAACGCCTCGACCAGGGGATGCGGCTCGCGGCGCAGCGCCCCCGCCTCGGGAACGAGGGCAATGAGCGCTCGCTCGAGCGACCAGCCGACCGCGACGAGGAGCTGGATCGTCTCGTCGAGCGACAGCGAATCGGACCCGTCCGGACTCGTCAGCGGGCCGAGCGCGGCCACGGCCCGCCCGAAGGCGCCCCCGCCAAGCGAGGCGCGCCGCCCCCGCAGCTGCTCGCGATTGCCGCGGACGGTGTTGATCTCGCCGTTGTGGGCGATCGCCCCGAACGGCTGGGCAAGTCGCCAGACCGGATGCGTGTTCGTCGCATAGCGCTGGTGGAAGAGCGCGTACGAGACCGGCAGCGAGCCGCGCAGATCCGGATAGAAGGCCGCCAGCCGGTCGCCGCGGACGAGCCCCTTGTACACGAGCGAGCGGGCGGAGGCGGAGACGACCGCGAACTCGCGCAGTCCGGCGCCGCGGGCGGCCGCCTCCATCCGCCGTCGGGCGAGGAGCAGACGCTGGTCGATCCGCCGCCCGGAAAGACGCGGCGGGAGCGTGACGAGCAGCTGGCTGATCGCCGGCCGCGACGCTTCGGCCGCGGCACCGAGCACCGCCGGCTCGACCGGCACGTCGCGCCAGCCAGGCTCGTCGAACCCCTCGGCGGCGAGCGCGTCGGCGACGATCCGGCGCCCCCGGCCGGCGGCCCGGCCCCGGCGCGGCAGGAAGACCGAGACGACCGCCGTGCGCCCCGGGTCGCCGCCGCCGAGCCGCTCGAGCACGGACCGCTCGAGCGGGAGACTGACGCCCGCCCCGTCGCTCGACTCGCCGTCGGCGGCGAAGGCCCCCCGGTGGCCGAGCGCGGCCAGCCCGGCGAGCGCGAGCGGCAGGACCCGATCGCGACTGCGGCCACCGGCGTCGGCGACGAAGCCGACCCCGCAGGCGTCGTGCTCGAACGACGGGTCGTAGAGGGGCGGCTGTGGCGGCTCGGTCATCTCGTCTCCGGACTCGGGCAGTCGGTGCCATCCAGGGAGGGTGTCGGGGGAGCCACCCTACCGGCGACCACCGGCTGGGCGCGGCGTCGTGCCGGTGTCGGTTCGGTGGCGGTTCCGTTGCGCCGGGGTGCGAGCCCGGTCTCGGGCGCGAGCTCGGGCCCCGACGCACGCTCGGACTCAGCTTGAATACGCGGTTTCGCCGTGGACCGACAGGTCGAGCCCGAGCTCCTCCTGGGTCGCCGGGACCCGGAGCCCAAGGACGAGGTCCACGACCTTGACGATCACGAACGTGGCGCTCGCCGCGAACACGACCGTCGCGCCGACCGCGACGAGCTGCGTGCCGACCTGACCCGGGTTGCCCTCGATCGCACCGCTCACGCCGCCGATGGCGCTGACCGCCAGGACGCCGGTCGCGATCGCCCCGAACATCCCGCCGACGCCGTGGCAGGCGAAGACGTCGAGAGCGTCGTCGATCCGGAGCCGCTCGCGCAGGAGCATTGCGCTGTAGGAGAGCGGACCGACGACCGCACCGATGACCAGAGCGCCGCCGGCGGTCACGAACCCGGAAGCCGGGGTGATCGCCACGAGTCCTGCCACCGCGCCGATGGCCGCCCCGACGACGCTCACCTTGCGCCGATGGAGGTACCCGGCGAGCACGAAGCTGAGGGTCGCCGCGCCGGCCGCGGTGTTCGTGACGAGGAGAGCATTCGCCGCCTGGCCGGTCGCCGCCAGCGCCGAACCGGCGTTGAACCCGAACCAGCCGAACCAGAGCAACCCCGCGCCGAGGATCGTCAGCGGGACGTCGTGCGGCTCCATCCGGTCGCCGTTCATCTGGCGCCGCCCGATGACCAGGGCCGCGACGAGGGCGGAGACCCCGGAGCTGACGTGGACGACGGTGCCCCCGGCGTAGTCGAGCGCGCCCATCGTGCGCAGCCAGCCGCCCGGTGCCCAGACCCAGTGGGCAATCGGGGCGTACACGAACGTGGACCACAGGATCGTGAAGATGACGAAGGCGGCGAACCGCTTGCGCTCGGCGAATGCGCCGGTGATCAGGGCCGGGGTGATCGCCGCGAACATCAGCTGGAACGAGGCGAAGAGGACGAGCGGGATCGTCGCCGCGTAGCGCGGATCGGGCTCGAGGCCGACGTTCGCGAAGCCGAGGAAGTCGGGGCCACCGATCAGGCCGAGCCCGTTCAGGTCGGGCCCGAAGGCGAGGCTGAACCCCCACAGGACCCAGATGATGCTGACGATGGCGAGGCCGAAGACGCTGTGGGCGATCGTCGAGAGGACGTTCTTGCGCCGGACGAGGCCGCCGTAGAAGAAGGCCAGGCCGGGCAGCATCACCATCACCAGAGCCGTCGCCACGAGCAGCCAGGCGGTATCACCGGAGTTCATCGCGTCGCACCTCCCCGAGTCGTCGTCACGCGGACGAGCGGTCGATGGAGGCGAGCCTAGCGGCGAGCGCCGGCCGCGTCGGCGGCGCGGCAGTGGACGTTCAGATGCGGACCGGTTGCGCCGGACCGCGGGAACGATTGCGCGGCCCGCTCACTCGGTTGCGGCCGGACGGGCGGGCGGGAGCACCTCGCTCGATCCACAGCCTCTGGACCACCCCCCCTGCGGGGAGGACAACACGCCTCAACGGGCCACCGGCGCCCGGATCACAC
>CAYMBB010000152.1:4426-6520 GCA_964388515.1 uncultured Anaerolineaceae bacterium | reverse complement strand
AGGCAGGCGAACCGCCAGGCCGCTCGGAGCCCCCGCTCCCCTGTCGTCGGGATCGCGCCTGATGTGCGAATCGCTTCCCCAGCACTCCGCGGGTCGCGTATAGTCCCCGCATTCTCTTGGGCATGACGCTCCGCGATCGCCCAGCGGGCAGCGTCGGTCGTCCGGTCCGGGAGCCGATCGAGTTCGCGCCCGTGCCCCCGGGGAGGGTCGGGCCCCGACCGAAAGGAGGGTCTGCGACCGACGAAACGCCGCTGCACCGACGCTCCGGTGCCGGGCGGCCGCCACGGCTGCCCGAACTCTCTATCCCCGCGTCATCGCGATCGAGTCGGTCGCCACAGTCTCGCCGTTCCGGTCCGGAGGGAGGCCGAATGGCTCGCAGACCGGTGATCACCGCGGGCACCGTCCAGACCCGCGAGCCATCTCGAGTGTGGAGGAATCGATGACTCAACCTCGGTCCCGGGAAGAGCAGATCAAGCAGGACATCCACGAGCTGCACCAGCTCGGCTACGCCCAGGAGCTGTTCCGCTCGATGGGCGGCTTCAGCAACTTCGCGATCAGCTTCTCGATCATCTCGATCCTCACCGGCGCTGTCATCCTCTATGACTACGGCCTGGCCTGGGCGGGGACGGCGGCGGTCCTGATCGGCTGGCCGCTCGTCACCGTCTTCGTCCTCTTCATCGCGGCCTCGATGGGCGAGATCGCCTCGGCCTACCCGACGGCGGGCGGTCTCTATTACTGGGCGTCGAAGATGAAGGACAAGAACTGGGGCTGGTGGACCGCCTGGCTCAACCTGATCGGCCAGTTCGCGATCGTGGCCGGCATCAACTTCGCGGCCGCGGCGTTCCTGAACGCGACGATCATCACCCCGATCCTGTCGGGCCTGGGAATCACCTACGACAACACGACCGTGATCCTGGCCGCCGGCGGCACTGCGATCCTGACCGGCCAGCTCCTGACGATGGGCATCCTCATGCTCATCCAGCTCGCCATGAACATCGCCGGTATCAATCTCGTCGCCCTCCTCAACCAGGTGAGCGTCTGGTGGCACATCGTCGCCGTCGCTGCGATCGTCATCCTCGTGTTCCTGGCCGGCAAGCCTGACGAGTCGGGGCTGACCCTGTTCGCCATCCAGCCCCAGGATGTGGCCGGCAGCTGGAACAACGACCTCGGCTTCGTGAACCTCCAGTACGGGCCGGCGATCAGCTATCCGGTCGTCCTCGCCTTCTTCTTCTCGCTCCTCCAGGCGAACTGGACGTACACCGGCTACGACGCCTCGGCCCACGTGGCGGAGGAGACCGTCGGTGCCCGGGTCGCGAGCGCGTGGGGCATCTTCCTCTCGGTCGCCGTGTCGGCGGTCGTCGGGTTCGTCTTCCTGTTCGCGCTGACCACCCACCTGCCGAACCTGTCGACCCTCTTCCCGAGCACCCTCGACGACACGACCCTGCCCGCCTCCAGCCAGTACTACTTTGGCGGCGGCGTGGCCGTCATCTCGATCCTCGAGTACAACCTGGGTAGGCTCGGCGACATCCTGAGCGCCGCCATCGCAATCGCGATGGCGTTCTGCGGCCTCTCGTCGGTGGCAGCCGCCGGCCGGATGCTCTACGCCTTCGCCCGCGACGACGGAGTCCCCGGCTCGGGCTGGCTCAAGAAAGTCTCGCACCGCTACCGGACCCCGGCCAACAGCCTGATCGGGATCACCGTCGTGGCCTGGGTCTTCACGGTCCTGGCCGGCGTCGTCGGCGGCGGCACCGCGATCGTCATCGTGACCGCGATCAGCACGATCTTCCTGTACGCCGCGTACGGGATCACGATCTACCTGGGCGCCACCACCCAGGAGTGGCTGAAGGCGCGCGTCTGGAGCCTTGGGCGCTGGTCCCGGCCGGTCGCCGTCGTGGCGCTCTTCTGGGTCCTCGTCCTGATGGTCCTCTTCTCGTTCCCGACCTCGGGCAACATCTCGTGGCCGTTCATGATCGGGACGGTCGCCTTCCTGCTCGTCTACTACTACGGCTGGGCCCGTCGCAGCTTCCAGGGTCCGCGGGTCATGGGCATGGAGGCCGAGCTGACCGAGATCGAGCGCGAGTTCGAGCATGCGGC
>CAYMBB010000152.1:0-4326 GCA_964388515.1 uncultured Anaerolineaceae bacterium | reverse complement strand
CAACGTCGTAGCATCGGAGGGCCGGCCGGCCTCGTCGGTCGGCCCTCCCCCATCGGTGATCATGCGTCGCCCACCAGCCGTCCGGGCAGACGCCAGATGGACGGGGACGGCATGAGATCGCGCGTGGCATGACCTCGTGCCGCGCAACGGGAGAGGATCGATGAGCAACGCCAAGCACCCCACCAAGCACCCGATGCTCCAGGAGCTGGAGGCGATGGTCCGCGACGGCCGCGTCGACACGCTCATCGTCGCCCTGACCGACATGCAGGGCCGTCTCGTCGGCAAGCGCGTCCAGGCCCAGGCGTTCCTGAACGGCGTGATCGACCACGGTGCCCACTTCTGCACCTACCTCCTGGGCACCGACATGGAGATGAACACCCCGGACGGGTTCAAGCTGATGAACTGGGAGACCGGGTATGGCGACTGGATCGCCGAGCCGGTCTGGAGCACCCTCCGCGTCCTGCCCTGGCTCGAGCGGACCGCCCTCGTCCTGTCCGACACGGTCGACGAGGAGACGCACACGGAGATCCCCGTCTCGCCGCGCACGATGCTCAAGCGCCAGGTCGCCAAGGCGGCCTCGATGGGCTACGTCGTGAAGGCCGGCTCGGAGCTCGAGTACTTCGTCCTCAAGGACTCCTGGGAGGAGCAGCACCGCAAGGGCTGGGTGACCCCGGAGCCGTTCGGCTACTACAACGAGGATTACCACCTCCTCCAGGCGACGAAGGCCGAGCCGCTCCACCGGCTGCTGCGCAACCAGATGACCGAGGCGCGGATCCCCGTCGAGTTCAGCAAGGGCGAGGCGGCGCCCGGCCAGCACGAGGTGAACATCCGCTACGACGAGGTCCTCGAGTCGGCCGACCGGACGGTCATCTTCAAGCACGGCGCGAAGGAGATCGCCTACCTCAACGGCTGGGGGATCACGTTCATGGCCAAGCCAGACCACCGCTGGACGGGATCGTCGGGCCACCTCCACATGAGCGTCTGGAACGCCGACGGGACGCGCTCGCTGATGGAGGACCCCGCCTCTGACGCGCCGTACAAGATGTCGAAGACGATGCGCCACTTCATGGGCGGGATGATGGCCCTGTCGCGCCAGCTGGCCGTCTTCATCGCCCCGAACGTCAATTCGTACAAGCGCTTCGCCGCCCTCTCGTGGGCCCCGGTGAACGTGGTCTGGGGCCGCGACAACCGCACGACCGGCTTCCGGGTCGTGGGCCACGGCCAGGCGCTGCACATCGAGAACCGCTTCCCGGGCGGCGACATGAACGCCTACCTGGTGTACGCGGCGATGGTCGGGGCGGGCCTGTGGGGGATCGAGCACCAGGTCGAGCCCCCGGCCGAGTACAAGGGCAACGGCTACGTGGCGACCGGCTGCGAGCGGATGCCGCGGGCGCTCTGGGAGGCGATCATCGAGCTCGAGCGGAGTGAGGCGGCGGTCGAGATCTTCGGCCAGGACGTCGTCGACCACTACCTCAACGCCGCGCGCGTCGAGCAGATGACCTACGACGCGGTCGTCCATCCCTGGGACCGCGAGCGCTACCTCGAGCGCGGCTGAACGTCGAGCGTCCCAACCTGTTCCGGGCGCCCGGCCCAGCCAGGCGCCCGGCCCACCCCGGCACCCGGGTCACCCGTCAATCGAGCCTGGCACGACAAGGAGCACCACGGCATGCGACTTCGCGACAAGGTCTGCATCATCACCGGCGCCGGCAGCGGCATGGGGCGGACGGCCGCCCTGATGTTCGCCGCGGAAGGCGCGAAGATCGTCGTCGCCGAGTTCAGCGAGCCGGCCGGCAGCGAGACGGTCCGGCTCGTCCGCGAGGCGGGCGGCGAGGCGACGTTCGTCAAGGTCGACGTGTCCAACGAGGCCGACGCGAAGGCGATGGTCGACCATGCGGTCGCGACCTTCGGCCGGGTCGACGTGCTGTACAACAACGCCGGGATCATGCCCGAGGCCGACCACTCGGTGATCGACACCGACGTCGACACCTGGGACAAGGTGATGGCGGTCAACGTGCGGGGCGTCTTCCTCGGCTGCAAGTACGCGATCCCGCAGATGATCGCCCAGGGCTCGGGCTCGATCATCAACATCTCGAGCTTCGTCGCCCTGCTCGGCTGCTCGGTCCCCCAGGACGCCTACACCGCCTCCAAGGGCGCGCTCCTCGCCCTCACCCGCAGCCTCGCCGTCCAATTCGGCCCGAAGGGGATCCGGACGAACGCGATCTGCCCCGGCCCGGTCGAGACGCCGCTGCTGATGGACTGGCTGGTCAAGGACGAGGAGGCGAAGCGGATCCGCCTGGCGCGCAACCCGACCGGCCGGTTCGGGAAGCCAGAGGAGATCGTGTACATGGCGATGTACCTTGCGTCTGACGAATCGCGCTGGACGAACGGCGCCCAGCTCGTCGTCGACGGCGGGATCAGCGTCAACTACTTCTGAGCGCCGGTTCCGAGCGGACGCCCGCGGGCGAACGCCTCCGGGCGCGTGGGCGACCGAAAAGGCGAGGGCACGAACTGAGGACCGCGCGATGACCGAACAGCAGCGGGTCGCGATCGGCGTCGACGTCGGCGGCAGCGGGATCAAGGCGGCCGCCGTCGACACGGCGGAGGGGAAGCTCGTCTCGGACCGCCTCCGGGTGCCGACCCCCGAGCCGTCGACCCCGGACGCGGTGATCGACGCGATCGCCCGCCTCGTGCGGCGGATCGAATCGGCGGTCGGGCGGCAGGGCCTCCCGGTCGGGGTCGCCTTCCCGGCCGTCATCCTCGACGGCCGGACGATGACCGCCGCGAACATCGACCCGGGCTGGGTCGAGTACCCGGCCCGGGAGCACCTCGAACGCGCCCTCGGGCGGCCGGTGACGCTCGTCAACGACGCCGATGCGGCCGGGCTGGCGGAGATGCGCTTCGGGGCCGGGGTCGGCAGGCGGGGCGTCGTTCTCGTCCTGACCCTCGGCACCGGCGTCGGCTCGGGGCTGTTCGTCGACGGCGTGCTCGTCCCGAACACGGAACTCGGCCACATGGAGATCCGCGGCCGCGATGCCGAGCGGCGCTCCGCCGCGGCCGCCCGGATCCGCCGCGGGCTCTCCTGGAAGGCGTGGGCGGCGGACCTCGACGAGCACCTCAACGCGATCAACCGGATCCTCTGGCCGGACCTGATCATCCTTGGTGGCGGGGTCAGCAAGAACGCCGACAAGTTCATCCCGCGCCTGACCTGCCGGGCGCCGGTGGTCCCGGCGCTCCTGCGCAACGAGGCGGGGATCGTGGGGGCGGCCCTGTTCGCCGTCGAGCAGCCGCCGTCGGCGGCGGGTGACGGAACCGAGGGCGCCGGCGCGCCCGGGGAGTCCGCCGAACCCGGGGAGCCCGAGGGACCTCAGGGCGCGGGCGACTGACGCGGGCGCGGGCGACTGACGCGGGCGCGGGCGACTGACGCGGGCGCGGGCGACTACGCCCGCTCGCGGAGGGCCCGCAGAATCTCGGCGCTGCCTGAGACGACGAGGCTCTCGCCGGTGCTGAGACGCCGTTCGGCCGGCGGGTTTGCCTCGTAGGACTTCGGGCCAGCGACGATGGCGAGCGTGAAGATCCCCTCACGACGCAGCTCACCCACCGTCCGGCCGTCGAGCGGACCACCGGGCGCGACCTCCACCTCCTCCATCGAGAAGGCAAGCTCGCCGTGGGAGAGGGCGGCGTCGATGAAGTCGGCGACGCGCGGGCGGATCGCCAGCTCGGCGATCTGGCGGCCGGCGCGAACGTACGGCGAGACGACCCGGTCGGCGCCTGCCTGGAGGAGCTTCGCCTCGGCGCCCTCGGTGTTGGCGCGGGCGACGATGAAGAGCCGTGGATTCAGCGCCCGGGCCGAGAGGGTGACGTAGACGTTGTTCGCGTCCGAGTCGATCGTCGTGATCAGGCCCCGGGCGCGCTCGACGCCGGCGGCGCGGAGCGTCGTGTCGTTCGTCGCGTCGCCCTCGACGACGAGGTGGCCGTCGGCGCGGGCGGTCTCGAGCGACTCGGGGTTCACGTCGATGACCACCAGGCGCTGCCCGCTGTGGACGAGCTCGCGGGCACTCGTCGCCCCGACGCGACCGTAGCCACAGACGATGAAGTGGTCGGCGAGCGCCTCGACCGCCTCGCGCATCCGTCTCTCCTCCCGCCGGCCACTGGCCGCCTCGCTGAGGACCGTCTCGGCGACGATCCCGATCGAACCGAAGATGATCGCCACGCCGCCGATCGAGACCGCCATCGTCCACAGCCGGCCGGCCGTGTCGAGCTCGCGGACCTCCCGGAAGCCGACGGTCGTCATCGTGATCACGGTCATGTACACCGCGTCGAGCGCCG
>CAYMBB010000151.1:4539-6526 GCA_964388515.1 uncultured Anaerolineaceae bacterium | reverse complement strand
GCTATGGCCCCGGCGAGATCGCCGCCCTGCGCGCCGGGGGCGTCGTCTGACGATCTGCCGGCCGGCCTGGGTCACCCTGGGTCACGGAGCGGGCCCCTGGCATTGACGGTGGTCTCAGCAGGGAGCACATTGGATGCAGAAGAAGCAGTTCCTCTCGCCGGCAGAGATCGCCCAGGAGCTGAGTGTCAGCTCCACCACGGTTCTTCGGATGATCCACGCCGGGAAGATTCCGGCGATCCGCGTGTCAGACCGGATCTACCGGATCCCGCGTGCCAGCTTCGAGATGTACAAGTCCGGGATGCTCAGGACGCCGGATCTGGCCCCGATGGGCGGCGTGAAGCCGCGACCGCAGCTCGGGCGCGGCGAGTCTCTGCCCCGAGCCAGCGGCCTGGCTGGCGCACGCGTTCGCTGATGGCGACGCAGCACGAGCTGCGACAGCGCTGCATGGCATCGGAGCCGCGAGGAGCCGCGCCACCACGGTAGCTGGGCAACCACGCACCGACCAGACGCAGTCACGCCCAACGAACACGCACTAACTTGCAAATACATACTTCCCTGGTGCTCGTTTTTCCGGTATCGTCAGCGGCGGATCCGTGACCGAACCGCCGTGACAGGCGCGGCCGCACCCGGGCCGTTCGGCCCGACGGCTCGCTGTTCTCAGGCGTTCTCTCGCGGACCCGAGCGCGCCACTGGTCAAAGCTCCGATCGACGGCGACCGAGCCCAACGCGGCTCGCTCGACCAGGCGTCCCGTTCCGACGGTCGGACGACAGCGGTCTGGAAGGGCGAGACGATGCCACGCCTGACACGTCGCGAGTTCCTGGTCCTCGCCGGTGGGTCGACCGCCGCCCTGGCCGCCGCCCTGGCGGTCAGCCGGCGCTCTCCGCTCGCGCTCCTCGAGCCGGTCGACGTCGCCGATCCCCTCGCCGCGTACCCGGCCCGCGACTGGGAGGCCGCCTACCGCGACCAGTACCGCTACGACGATTCGTACGCCTTCGTCTGCTCCCCGAACGACACCCACTCCTGCCGCCTGCGGGCGATGGTCCGCAACGGGGTCGTGATGCGGACCGAGCAGAACTACGACGTCGGCACGTACGCGGACCTCTACGGCAATGCCGCGACGGCGGCCTGGAATCCGCGCGGCTGCGCCAAGGGCTACCAGATCCATCGCCGGGTCTACGGGCCGTACCGCCTGAAGTACCCACTGATCCGGGCCGGCTGGAAGGAGTGGGCGGACGACGGGTTCCCTCCGCTTACCCCGGAACTGCGGACGAAGTACCGCTTCGATGCCCGCGGCTCCGACGAGCTCGTCCGGGCCAGCTGGGAGGACGCCCACCGCTACATGGCCAACGGCCTGATCGCGATCGCCCGGACATACAGCGGCGAGGAGGGCCGACGCCGCCTCGAGGCCGACGGCTACGTCCCCGAGATGCTCGACGCGATGGGCGGGGCGGGCACCCGGACCCTCAAGTTCCGGGGCGGGATGGGCCTGCTCGGGGTGATCGGCAAGTACGGGATGTACCGCTTCGCGAACATGATGGCCCTCCTCGACGCCGACATCCGGGGCGTCGGCGCGGACCAGGCGCAGGGCGGCCGGTACTGGTCGAACTACACCTGGCACGGCGACCAGGCGCCCGGCTTCCCGTTCGTCCACGGCCTCCAGTCGGCCGACGTCGACTTCAACGATCTGCGCTTTTCGAAGCTCTCGATCCAGGTCGGCAAGAACCTGGTCGAGAACAAGATGGCCGAGTCGCACTTCTTCATCGAGACGATGGAGCGGGGCGGCAAGATCGTGACGATCACGCCCGAGTACAGCCCACCGGCCACGAAGGCCGACTACTGGATCCCGATCCGGCCGGGCACCGACGCCGCGCTCTTCCTGGGCATCACGAAGCTGATCATCGACCGCGGCCAATACGACGCCGAATTCGTCCGCCGCTACACGGACCTGCCGCTCCTGATCCGGACCGACACCGGTCGCCGGCTGCG
>CAYMBB010000151.1:0-4439 GCA_964388515.1 uncultured Anaerolineaceae bacterium | reverse complement strand
GATGGCTCGACGGTCGAGGCGGAGACGACCTGGGCCGCCTACCAGGTCCACCTGCGCGACTACGACCTCGACACCGTCGTCGAGATCACCGGCTCACCGCGCGAGCTGATCGAGCGCCTGGCCACCGACATCGCCACGATCAAGCCGGCCGCGGCCCACTTCGGCGAGGGCGTCAACCACTGGTTCCACGCCACCCTGGCCAACCGGGCCGGCTACCTGCCGTTCATGCTCACCGGCAACATCGGCAAGCCCGGAGCCGGCGTCTACACCTGGGCCGGCAACTACAAGAGCGCGCTCTTCCAGGGCCATCCCGAGAGCGGCCCCGGCTTCAAGGGCTGGATCGCCGAGGACCCCTTCGAGCCGAACCTCGACCCGGCCGCTTCGGGCTCAGCGGTCAAGGCGCACCTCTACGGCTACGGCGAGGAGCCCGCCTACTGGAACCACGGCGATCGGCCGCTCATCGTGAACACCCCGAAGTACGGGCGCAGGGTGTTCACCGGCACGACCCACATGCCGACCCCGACCAAGGCGATCTGGTTCACGAACGTCAACCTCCTGAACAACGCCAAGCACCACTACGAGATCCTCAAGAACATCGATCCCAGGATCGACTTGATCGCCACGACCGACATCGAGATGACCTCGTCGGTCGAGTACGCCGACATCGCCTTCCCGGCGACCTCCTGGCTCGAGTCGCAGACCCACGAGGTGACCGCCTCCTGCTCGAACCCGTTCCTCCAGGTCTGGGGCCGGGCCGAGAAGGGGATCGCGCCGCTCTACGAATCGAAGGACGACGCGCACATCCTGGCCGACCAGGCCAAGGCGCTCGCCGAGGCGACCGGCGACGGGCGCTTCGCCGACTACTGGAAGTTCATCCTCGAGGGCCGCGAGGACGTCTACATCCAGCGCCTGCTCGACGCCTCGATCACCACGACCGGCTACAGGCTCTCCGACATCCTGGCCGGCCGGTACGGCGAGCCGGGCGCCGCGCTGATGCTCTTCCGGACCTACCCGCGGATTCCGTTCCACGAGCAGTTCGCCGACAACCTCCCGTTCTTCACCGACACCGGGCGCCTGAACTCGTACTGCGACATCCCCGAGGCGCTCGAGTACGGCGAGAACTTCGTCGTCCATCGCGAAGGACCCGAGGGGACGCCCTACCTGCCCAACGTCATCGTCTCGTCCAACCCGCTCATCCGGCCCGAGGACTACGGCATCCCGGAGGACGCGCTCGACGCCGACGAACGGACCGTCCGGAACATCAAGCTGCCCTGGACGGAGGTCAAGGCGTCCACGAACCCGCTCTGGGAGCGTGGCTACAACCTCTACTGCCTGACCCCCAAGACCCGCCACCGGGTGCACTCCAGCTGGAGCACGAGCGACTGGTCGCTGCTCTGGGACTCGAACTTCGCCGACCCGTACCGGACCGACCCGCGCACGCCGTGGGTGGGTGAGCACCAGCTCCACATCCATCCCGAGACGGCGCGCGCCCTGGGCATCGCCGACGGCGACTACGTCTACGTCGACGCGAACCCTCTCGACCGGCCGTACGTCGGCTGGAAGCCCGACGACCCGTTCTACAAGGTCGCCCGGCTGATGCTTCGGGCGAAGTACAACCCGGCCTACCCGAAGGGGATCGTGATGATGAAGCACGGCCCGTTCCAGGCCACCGAGCGCTCGGTGAAGGCCCACGAGACGCGTCCCGACGGCCGGGCCCTCTCCGAGGGGACCGGCTACCAGGCGAACCTGCGCTATGGCAGCCAGCAGTCGGTCACCCGCGACTGGTCGATGCCGATGCACCAGACCGACCACCTGTTCCACAAGGCGAAGGACGGGACGGGCTTCATCTTCGGCTACGAAAACGACAACCACGCCCTGAACACGGTGCCCAAGGAGACCCTGGTCAAGGTGACGAAGGCCGAGCCGGGCGGGCTCGGCGGGCGAGGCGCCTGGGCCCCGGGCACGACCGGGATGTCGCCCGGTGGCGAGTCCGACCTGATGCGCCGCTACCTGGCCGGGAAGCTCGGTTTGGGGTCGGGGCGATGAGCCGCCGCCAACTCCCGGTGCTCGGGTCGGCGGGGGCCGGGCCGGCTGGGGGAGCGTTCAAGGAGGCCGAGCCCGACGATCCGCTCGAGCTGGTCGGGGTGCCGGTCCCGGTCGACGAAGCGACGTTCGACGAGATGGCCCGCTGCCTGGTCGAGGAGTACGTCCGCGACGGCTGGAGCGACGCCCGGCTCCTGGCCCTGTTCCGGTCGCCGTTCTACGCCGGGCTCCACGTCATCGAGCGGCGCCGGGGCGAGTCGTGGGTGCGCGACCTGATCGCCGAGACGCGTCTTCGCTGGCGGCGGCCGGACCCGGCCGGGGAGGTGGGCTGATGCCGGAGGTGCGCAACTGGCAGCTCGGCCGGACGATGGCCTACCCGTACGCTGAGCACCATCCCGAGTGGCAGTTCGCCTTCGTCTTCAACATCAACCGCTGCATCGCCTGCCAGACCTGCTCGATGGCCTGCAAGAGCACCTGGACGTTCTCGCGCGGCCAGGAGGCGATGTGGTGGAACAACGTCGAGACGAAGCCGTACGGGGGCTACCCGGCCCACTGGGACGTGAAGGCGCTCGACCTGCTCGACCGGGCCCACCAGAAGGCGGGGATCCAGCCGACCTGGAAGCCCGGGCCGGCCGACCGCGAGGCGCCGTACGGGTCGTTCGAGGGGATGACGATCTTCGAGGCGGCGGCGGCCGAGTCGCCCCAGGTGCGCCAGGCGGTGGGCTACCTGCCGGCCGACGAGGAATGGCGGACCCCGAACCTGTTCGAGGACGTCGCGCCGGCCGGCAACCCGGCGCCCGGTCGGCTCGGGCTGGAGCAGGGCGGGGCGCAGCTGCCCGAGCACACGGCCTGGTTCTTCTACCTTCAGCGCCTGTGCAACCACTGCACGTACCCGGCCTGCCTCGCCGCCTGCCCGCGCAAGGCGATCTACAAGCGTCCGGAGGACGGGATCGTGCTGATCGACCAGTCGCGCTGCCGCGGCTACCGCAAGTGCGTCGAGGCCTGCCCGTACAAGAAGTCGATGTACCGCCCGACGAGCCGGATCAGCGAGAAGTGCGTCGCCTGCTACCCGCGGATCGAGGGCGATGACCCGCTCAGCGACGGCGTCCCGATGGAGACGCGCTGCATGTCCGCCTGCCCAGGCAAGATCCGCCTCCAGGGTCTCGTCCCGATCGGGTCGGATGGCGCCTGGCTCGACGATCCGAAGAACCCGATCACGTTCCTCGTCCGTCACGAGCAGGTCGCCCTGCCGCTCTACCCGCAGTTCGGGACCGAGCCGAACGGGTTCTACATCCCGCCCCGCTGGGCGCCGCGCGACTATCTGCGCCAGATGTTCGGGCCCGGCGTGGACGCGGCCATCGCCCGCTACCGGGCCCCCTCGCGCGAGCTGCTGGCGGTTCTCCAGCTCTTCCGGGCGACGCGCAGGATCATCTTCCGGTTCGAGATCGAGGAGGGCCCGAAGATCTTCGAGACCGAGATCGACGGTCAGCCCTGGGCGATGTACGACGACACGGTGATCGGCTTCGACAAGAAGGGCCGCGAGGCCGTCCGCCTCAAGGTCGACGAGCCGATCCACGAGCGGCCGGCCCCCCGGCCGAACTCGATCTGAGCGCGACGATGACGACGACCGCCGTCACCGCCGGCGTGCTCGACCGGGCCCTCGACCGGCTGCTCGCCCGCTCGGACGCGTACCGGCTGCTGGCGGCCGCGTTTCGCGATCCGGACGGCCCGCACGGAGCGCCCCTCGAGGTCGACGATCTCGTCTCCGCCTGCGGCGTCCTCGACCTGCCCGTGACCGGTGCCGAGCGGGCGCGGCTCGACGCTGCCGCCGGCCTGGCCGAGCGCTCCGTCGAGCACCGCCGCCTCTTCGGCCACACCGTGGCCCACGGCTGTCCCCCGTACGAGACCGAGTACGGCCGGCGGCACGTCTTCGGCCAGGCCCAGGAGCTCGGTGACGTGAGCGGCTTCTACAGCGCCTTCGGTCTCCGGCCCGCGCCCGGCGGGGAGCGGCCCGACCACCTCGCCTGCGAGCTCGAGTTCCTCGGCGTAGTGGCCCTCAAGGAGGCCTGGGCCCTGGCGCGAGGGGAGGGCGCGCCGGCCGAGGTCGCCCAGGCCGCTGCCGCGGCGTTCCTGCGCGACCACCTCGGACGCTGGCTGCCGGCCTTCGCCTCGCTGGCCGCGCAGCGCGAACCGGGCAGCGGGTACGCGGTCCTCGCCTCGCTCGCCGCGCGCCTCGTCGCCGGCCACGTCGCCGAGCTGGGCGTGGCACCCGAGCGGCCCGGCCCGGGCCACCTGCGGCCGGTCGAGGGCCAGCCCGGCGGCTTCAGCTTCGCGTGCGGGGTCGCCGCGGCCGACCCGCCCGACCCGGGCTGGGACGCTGGCCCCTGTACTGCTCT
>CAYMBB010000150.1:0-6543 GCA_964388515.1 uncultured Anaerolineaceae bacterium | reverse complement strand
GGCCGCCAAGGCCGTGTGACGCATCACCGTCCACGAAACCGGGGCAACTCCATCCCGCTGATCGCGAGCATGTCGTCACCACGAGAACGACCGTCGGCGTCCCGGGCCTTGGCGCTCCGTCTCGCCGGGCAACTGCGACGTCGGCGTTGGTCGGCAAGACCCATCACGGCCTGGCGTGGCGGCGCTCCCGCAGCGCAGCCGCGGTGCCCACCAGCCGGGACATGAGCCGTCGATCGCGCGGTGACAAGGTAGCTGTCATTCCGGGGCGCTATCCAGTGCCCTCGTCGCAGGAGTGCTACCCGGGCGAGCGCGCGCGGGCCGCAGCCTTCGGGCGCCGACGCGTCCGCCTCTGCCAGGCACGGACGGCACCGTCCAGGGACGCACCGTCGCGGGGCGCCACCGCCGGCGACCCCGGGGAGGGATCGATGACCGCTGTATCGGCTGGCCAGCTCATCGGGAACCGGCCGG
Organism: uncultured Anaerolineaceae bacterium; assembly: GCA_964388515.1. Taxonomy (GTDB): domain Bacteria; phylum Chloroflexota; class Limnocylindria; order Limnocylindrales; family CSP1-4; genus JAKAHU01. The sequence goes on along the minus strand of CAYMBB010000150.1, from coordinate 6,075 downwards.
CTCCGGTCGAGCCGGCGGTCTTCGGGTTCCTCGACCTCTCGAACATCTACTACGGCCGGATCGCCGCCGCGATCCGCCAGTACGAGGAGCCGACCAGGGTGCGACTCTCGGCCCAGAACCTGACCACCGTCATGGCCGCTGGGCGGCACGCGTACGTCCAGGTGACGGTGGCCAATGCCGACGTACCGGCGCCGGTCATCGAGCACTTCGCAGCGTCGGGCGATGTGATCCGCCGCGAGAGCGGGCGCCAGTCTGGGACCGAGCAGGCGAACGACGAGACGCTCCAGGTCCGGATGTACGAGGTGCTTCACCAGCACCCGCGGAGCGTCCTCGTCCTGGCCACCGGCGACGGGGCTGGCTGGAAGCACCGGCGCGGGTTCATCCCGGCCCTCGACGCCGCCCTGCAGCACGGCTGGGGGATCGAGGTACTCGCCTGGGCGGACAGCGCGAACGCCCGCCTCAGGGAGTGGGTCGGGAGCGTCGGAGGCGTGTTCATCGACCTCGACGATCACTACTTCTCGATCACCTTCGTCGAGGGCGGCCGACGCGCGCAGCCGGTCCTGCTCGGGCGACGGGGTCGGGCGCTCCCTGCCGGCTGGACGGGCGGGTGAGGTTGGCCAGCTTGGCTCGCCGGCCGGGTGCCTGCGCCGCCTCACCACAGCCCGATCCGCCTCCTCGTCACTAGGGACTTGTCGTCAGGAGTAGACCAGCAAACGTAGCACGCGCAATCATTGTGCATACCGACGCGGACGAGGAGGGAGCCGTGGACGAGTCGTGGCAGCCCGGACAGGAAGTCTGGCTGGCTGGTGACCCGCCGGTCACCGGAACGGTTACACACGTCGAGCGCGCCGACGGCGAGGTGATCTATCGGGTGTTTCTCAAGACCGGGGAACACCGCTACGTGGCTGCCAAGGACGTTCGAGCAAGACCGGGCGCTGGCGAGCTGCGGATGATCGGGCGCGATGAGCTCCTCCGCCGTCTCCTGTTGTACAAGCTGCGTCGACCCCTGTCTGACGTCCTGTACACGTACCGAGCGTCCCGTACGGCATTCGAGGTCTACCAGTTCAAGCCGATCTTCAAGTTCTTGAAGACGGATCGGCGCAGTCTCCTGATCGCCGACGAGGTGGGCCTTGGAAAGACGATCGAGGCCTGTCTGATCTACCTCGAGCTCAAGGCACGAGCAGACCTGGAGCGGGTACTCGTGCTCTGTCCCTCAGCGCTGCGAGACAAGTGGCGCTCGGAGCTGAAGCTGCGATTTGACGAGGACTTCACCATCCTCGACCGGACGGTTCTGTCGACGTGGCTGCGTGACTATCAGCGGACGAACGGCCACCAGCGACTCCGAGGGATTGCCTCGCTCGAGCTAATCCGGCGCACTGAGCTCCAAGAGCGGTTTTCCGAGGCGGCGCTCGCGCTCGATCTGCTCATCATCGACGAGGCACACCATGCCCGGAACGCCGCGACCGAGACCCACCGCGCCGCGCGCCTCCTTGCCGACCAAAGCGAGAACGTGCTGTTGCTCACCGCGACGCCCCTCCAGACGCGGTCGGAGGACCTGTACAACATCCTCCAGCTCGTCGATCCGGGGACTTTCAGTGATTCCGCCACCTTCCCAGAGCAACTTCGGCCCAACGCGTACGTCAACCGCGCGATCCGAGCGCTTGGCCACCTCCCGCCGGATCGAGCGGCGGCACTGGGCGAGCTTCGGGCCCTTGACGCCTTTGCCGAGACTCGCGACCATCCCATCCTCCGTCGAGTGCGCACGCGCCTTGCTGATCCGAGCGCCTTGGCAGCGACCGAGACGGCGGCCCTCAGGTACGACCTGCTCGAGCTGAACTCGCTCGCGTACGTGTTCACCCGAACGCGAAAGCGTGACGTGGCCGCCACCGCGCAGCGGCGAGCCAGGACAGTGCGCGTTCCGCTCTCGCCAGCCGAGCGGGAGTTCTACGAGGCATTGCTCGACTTCGTTCGGGCACGCGTCCAGGCGGAGACCGGCGCGCTTGCGCCGTTTGTCGTTGTTGCTCAGGAGCGTCAGGCAGCCAGCTGTCTCGTCGCAACGCGACGATACCTCGAGCACGTGCTGAGGGCGCGGGTTCGACAACTCCAACTCGAGGATGGTGGCACGGAGCTCGAGGACGATAGATCGGGCAACGTGGTTCCAGCCGAGCTCGTCCAGATCCGCGAGCTGCTTGACCTCAGCGCCACGATCGGTGAGGTCGACACGAAGTTCGACGAGCTTGTCGACTTACTCCGGCTCCTCCTCGCGGAGTCGGTAGGCAACAAGGTTCTGGTCTTCTCGTTCTTCCGCCGTACGATCGAGTACCTCCGTGAGCGGCTGGCGCGCCTCGGCTACGTCGTCTACGTCGTTCACGGTGGGATCGATGTCGACCAGCGTCCGTCGATCATCGCCCGCTTCGAGGCCGAGGAGCGTCCGAGCGTCCTCCTTTCGACCGAGGTGGGCGCCGAGGGCCTCGACTTCCAGTTCTGCGACACGCTCGTCAACTACGACCTGCCATGGAATCCGATGAAGGTCGAGCAGCGGATCGGCCGGATCGATCGCTACGGGCAGCAGCGACCCACGATCCACATCGTGAACTTCGTCCTGGCCGACACGATCGAGGACCGGATCCTGGAGCGCCTCTACGACCGCATCGAGATCTTCCAGAACTCCATCGGCGATCTGGAGCCGATTCTCGGCGACGAGATCCAGCGGCTCACAGCTGCGCTCTTCCGCAGGCGGTTGACGCCCGAAGAAGAGGAGCGCCTGGCGGAGGAGACTGCGCTCCGGATCGCGAATCTGCGGATCGAGCAGGAGCGGTTCGAGCAGCAACGCGCCGAGCTCATGGCCCATGACTCTCTGTTCCTCAGCGAGGTGTCGGATGCGGTCAGCTCGGGTCGGTTCGTGTCGGCGGCAGAGATTGCAGCCACGGTGCAGGGGTGGCTTCGGGCTGCCTTCCCGGACAGTGAGTTCGTGCAGGCCGATCGGTCGACTTGGCTGCTGCGGGCCGATGCCCGCCTGCAGGCCCATTTCCAGGAGGTGGTGGCGAGCGTCCGAGACAACAACAGCACAGGGATTGGCTTCCTGCAGCGGCTCACGACGGGCAGGGCGGGGGTGCCGTGCACGTTCGACGATGAGGCCGCGCTCAGGAACCGGAACCTGGAGTTCCTGAACCTCCGCCACCCCTTCGTGCGCGCCGCAATCGCCTTCTTTGAACGCCGTTCGCAGGCCGAGCTCGCCAGCGCGGAGATCACTGTCGCGAGAGTCAGCGCGGACGGGCCGCCGGACCTGGCCGGCCAGTACACGTTCTTCCTCAACGCCGTCCACATTGAAGGCATTACCAGCCAGATGACCTTCGTGCCCCTCGCCTATGACTCGGCTCGCCGTCTTCGACCCGACGTTGCGGCCAGGCTTCTCCATCTCCTGCAGGGGAGCAAGGGCGATGCATCGGCTGGGATCGATGAAGCTGAACTCGAGCTCCAGGGCCGCATCCAGCATGAGGCGATGATCCGCGAGCGCGCACGTCTCGAGGCCGAAGCCCGGGAACGGAACGTCGCCATCCTCGAGGCCCGCGTGGCCAACGTGCGCCGGACGTTCGAGCACAAGATTCGACGGCGCGAGCAATGGCGTGACGAAGCAGCCGACCAGCGAATCAGACGCATGCGCGAGGCGGAGATCCAGAACCTCCGGGCGCAGCTCGCCGCCCGACTCGAGGAGCTGGAGCACAAGCGAGACGTCCGAGTGACGTACGAACTCGTCGAACGCGGCATCCTCGAGGTGGTTGCCAGCAAGGAGCAGCCGCGACCGGCGAGGGAGGAGCCGCCGATCTACGCCCCCGCCGCCGCAGGCGACGAGGCCGGCCCACCGGCCCCGCCCTCCCCGGCCCAGCCCACCCCGGCGGCCAAGCCTAGGCCGAGCCCGCGCCCCACGCCAACCGCCGTGGCCAAGGCCGGGCCGATCGACACCCAAACCGCCAAGGCGAAGACTCCGGCGATGCCGGCGCTGCCCGCCATCCCGCCGGTCACACCCAACCCAAGGGCCGAACCCGAAGCCGAACCCACGTCCAGCGCAGGCGCAGGCGGTGGGATCGTCGCGTTCGTGTCGTGGTTGCGCCGGATCCTGGGCCGCTGATGCGACGCCGTTGGCCGTCGATGACGCCCGTCGCAGCACGATCCGCCGACCCACCAGGTTCGGCATCGGCGCCGCTTCGTGCCAACCTTCGTGCCAACATACTCACCACCAGCTCAGGGCCTAACCCGGAGGGGAGCCAGCCATCGCCCGCCTCGAGGAACTGACCAAGGGCGCCCACGTCGGCGGCGTCGTCGCGGATCGCACCGTGACCGTCGTCGACGTGACCTGGCACGGCTCGGAGGTCGTGACCCTCACCTACCGGACCGCCGACGGCGCAGTCGCCGAGCGCCTCGTCTACCGCGAGGACGAGCCGCGCCTGGCGATCCTCGAGGCGGGGCGTCCCTGGGCCTTCGACGGCGACGGCGAGGCGTTCAAGCTCGCCAGCGAGGCGAAGCGGATCGACCTTGCCTACCTGTTCGACCCGTACGTCGCGGTCAGTACGAGCCTGGTCGAGCCGCTCCCCCACCAGATCACCGCGGTCTACGAGGAGATGCTCCCGCGCCAGCCGCTCAGCTTCCTGCTCGCCGACGACCCCGGTGCAGGCAAGACGATCATGACCGGCCTGCTGATCCGCGAGCTGATCGTCCGGGGCGACCTCCGGCGCTGCCTCGTCGTCGCGCCGGGCTCGCTCGTCGAACAGTGGCAGACGGAGCTGGCCGAGAAGTTCCACCTCGACTTCACGCTCCTCACCCGCGATCGGATCGAGGGCTCGGCGTCGGGCAACCCGTTCGCCGACGCGGACCTGCTGATCGCCCGGCTCGACAAGCTCAGCCGCGACGAGGACCTCCAGCTCCTCCTCGAGAACGCGCCCGACTGGGACCTCGTCGTCTTCGACGAGGCCCATAAGCTCTCGGCCCAGCTCTTCGCCGGCGAGATCAAGAAGACGAAGCGGCGCCAGCTCGCCGAGCGGGTCCGGCCTCACACCCGCCACTTCGTGCTCCTGACCGCGACGCCCCACAACGGCAAGGAGGAGGACTTCGAGCTGTTCATGAGCCTGCTCGATCCCGATCGCTTCGCGGGCCACAAGCGCAAGGCCTCCGATCCCGCCCCGCCGGCCTCGGACCCGGGCGAGCTGATGCGCCGGCTGATGAAGGAGCAGCTCGTCCACTTCGACGGCACGCCGCTCTTCCCGCCCCGCTTCGCCTCCGTCGTGCCCTATGAGCTCTCCGAGCCCGAGGCCGCCCTCTACGAGCAGGTGACGAGGTACGTCCGCGAGGAGATGAACCGGGCCGAGGAGCTGAAGGCCGAGGGCGAGGGCAAGCGCGGCCTGATCGTCGGCTTCGCGCTCATGGTCCTCCAGCGCCGGCTCGCGAGCTCACCCGCGGCGATCCACATGTCGCTCCGGCGTCGTCTCGCCCGCCTCGAACGGACGCTCGCCGAGACCGAGCTCCAGCGCGCCGGCGAACAGGCGAGGCTCGCCGCCCCCGAGCTCGCCGCGCTCACGATCGCCGACGTGGAGGCGATCGAGGACGACGAGGCGACCGCCGAAGAGACCGAGGCGGCCGAGGAGACCGCGGTCGACCTCGCGACCGCCGCCCGCACGATCGCCGAGCTCCGCCGCGAGATCGAGCGGCTCCGCGAGCTCGAGGCGCTCGCGGCCCGCGTCCGCCGGCTCGGCACGGACACGAAGTGGACCGAGCTCTCGACGCTCCTCCAGGATGCGCCCGAGATGCGCGACGCCGGCGGCGGCCGGCGCAAGCTCGTCGTCTTCACCGAGCACCGCGACACCCTCGACTACCTCGTCGAGCGGATCGGCACGTTCCTCGGGCGGCCCGAGGCGATCGTGGCGATCCACGGCGGCCTGCCCCGCAACCAGCGCCGTGCCGCCGAGGCGCGCTTCAAGAACGATCCCGCGGTCGTCGTCCTGGTCGCGACCGACGCGGCGGGCGAGGGGATCAACCTCCAGCGCGCTCACCTGATGGTGAACTACGACCTGCCCTGGAACC
>CAYMBB010000149.1:0-6597 GCA_964388515.1 uncultured Anaerolineaceae bacterium | reverse complement strand
GTCCCGACGACAAGCAGTGGCCGTCCGGCGCCGGTCAGGGACAGCTGGCTCCGCTCTGATCGCGGCGGGTTAGGCGGCAAGCGCCTCGGCCGGTGTGATCGGTGGCTCCAGCCCGACCGCGTTGACCTCACGCTGCCGGTCTGCCGGGTCGAGCCCGGCGAGGTACGCGTCAAGCGCCTCGACAATCGCGTCCGTCTGCCCCTGGAGTCGGGCGGCCTCCTCGATCAGGCGACGACGACGCGCCTCATCCACGCGGGTAGAGGGCAGCGCGGATTCGGCGCGAGTCGAGCCGGGATCCGGGCGGCGTCGACGGGCCCTCGACCGCCTCCGCCGGCGCAGGGCCGACGCTGCCGATGGCAGGGCCGTACTTACGACCCCCGAGACGTCCGCGCTCGTGCCGACGCCAGGAACCACCTGTCCGTCGCCTATGCCGACGCCTGTGCCCTCGAGGGTTTACCACCCGGCTATGGCGCACCGGATGTAGGCGACATCCCCGGCGAGATCGGCCCATTGGGGTGCCGGCTCACCTTGACACGAGGAGATTGGTCTATACAATTGCCCCAATCTGGCCGCAGCCAGAGGTGACGGAACCAGGCCCGGAGGGAGGGGCACATCGTGGTGGAGCGTCCCGGCCACGCCCGGTCGTCGGGTACTGCAGGTCGACCGCGAGGGATTCCGGCCGCGCCACTGCGCGCGGCTCTGCCCGCCGCCCGACCCCATCGGGCTCTCCCCGCCTACCTCCAGATCGAGGAGGAGCTCGCCGAGCGGATCGATGCCGGCGAGCTCACGCCGGGCGCCCGTCTTCCCACCGAGCGCGAGCTGTCCGAGCAGATGGCCGTCAGCCGGATGACCGTCCGCCAGGCGCTCGCCAGGCTCGAGCAGCGCGGCTTGATCATCCGCCGTCAGGGCAGCGGGACGTTCGTCGCCGAACCGAAGCTGCTCCAGGACGCGAGTCATCTCCGCGGGTTCTTCGAGGCCTCGGTCGGGCAGGGCATCTTCCCGGTCAGCACGTTGATCGAGCGGGCGGAGATCCAGGCGACCCGCCACCTGGCGAGCGTCCTCGACCTTCGGCCGGGCGACCCCGTCTACAAGGTCGTCCGCCTGCGATCCGCCCACCACGCGCCCGTCGTGCTCGAGACGTCGTTCTTCCCGGCGCACCGGGTGCCAGGCCTGCTCACCCTGGACCTCGAGCGCTCCTCGATCTACCGGCTGATGGAGCGCCACTACCGGGCCCGGCCGGTCCGGGCTCTCCAGTCGCTCGAGCCGATCATCGCCGGGCCGGCCGAGGCCGCCGTCCTCGACGTGGCGCCCGGCAGTGCCCTGATGCTCGTGGAGCGCACGGCGTGGGACAGCGAGGGACGTCCGGTCGAACACGCCCGCGACCTCTATCGCGGCGATCGGAGCCGGTTCGTGACCGAGCTCAGCCTGTGACCGGACCGGCGGGGGTCGATCGGTCGCGTTCCGGGCCGCGGCGCCACGGAGGGCCAGAGGAGGTGGCAATCGAACGCTAGGAGGACACCACTCGCCACGGGGGATTCGATGCGAATGGAGGGAGAGCTGTGACAGCCATGAGCCCTGCGGCCCCGAGGTTGTTCGTCCGCAAGTCCTCGGGGCTCATCCGGACGGTCGGCATCTGGGGAGCGATCGTCTTCGGTGTCCACTGCATCAGCCTGTCATCGTCGGGGATCCTGACGTTCTACTCGGTGCCTGGGCTGTGGCCGGGTGCCGACATCCTGGTCGTCCTCACTCTGTCCGCGATCTTGTGCGCGATGCACGCCTACACGTTCAGCCAGATCGGGGCCGCAGCGCCGCGAGCGGGAGCCGATTACACCCTCGCCAGCCGGACGCTCAGCCCCTGGCTCGCCTTCCCGGCCAGCTTCGCCCTGGTCCTCTTCTCGGGGCTGGTCGCGGGCAGCCTGATCGCCTGGATCCCGACGGTCGCGCTCCCGGCCTTCCTGCGCGCCACCGGGATCCTCTACAGCCAGGCCTGGGCGGCGGACCTCGCGACGTTCGCCCAGAGCCAGGCCGGGATCCTCGTCTTCGGCACAGCCGGGGTCCTGATCACCCTGATCTCGCTCTTCTTCCCGACCCGGAGCGTCGTCCGGGTGATGGGGATCGGGTTCGTCCTCGGTCTGGCCGCCTGGGCGGTGATCCTGTTCAGCTTCGCGACGGGCAGCGCCGACACGTTCGTGGCGAACTGGGACAAGTATGTCCCGAACGGCCCGTACAACCAGGTGATCCCGACCGCCCTGGACAACGGGATGGTCTTCGACCGGAGCTTCGGGAACACGGCGATCGCCGGCCTGATCATGGGCTTCTGGATCTTCTACGGCTACTACATCCCGACGTTCTTCGCCGGCGAGGTGAAGGACGCACCGAAGACGCTCCTGTGGGGCGCCTGGGGCTCGCTGGCGGTGACCTGGGCGATCTTCGCGGGCGGCATCCTGCTGTTCACCCGCTTCGTCCCCCAGGACTGGATGGCCGCCGAGGGCTGGCTGTTCATCAACGGCGGCGCGCTCAAGCAACCGTTCCAGGCCGAGCCCTTCGTCACCTTCTATGCGTCGGTGCTCCAGCCGAACGTCATCTTCTTCCTGATCATGGCGGTCGGCTTCATCTACACCCTGATCAACCTCGCCCAGACGTACTTCTTCTACGCCAGCCGGATCATGTTCGCCTGGTCGTTCGACCGCGTCGTCCCCGAGTGGATCTCCGCGGTCCACGAGAAGACCGGCAGCCCGCGCAACGCGGTCCTCGTGATCGCCGTGCTCGCCGAGCTCGGCGTCCTCGCCTCCGCGTTCTATTCCGCGCTCTTCGTCCAGCTCAACTTCGTCTTCTACGCGGCGATCACGATGATCGTCCCGATCGTGGCCGCGATCGTCTACCCGTTCCGCAAGCGCCAGCTCTGGGAGCAGGGCGCCGGCCACGTCCGGGCTACGATCGCGGGGATCCCGACGATGACCCTCGTCGGGCTCGGCACCCTGGGCTTCATCCTGCTCCTCGTCGCCTCGCCGTTCATCTGGCCGGCGGTCGGGTTCGGGAGCCAGCAGGGCCAGGCGCTCACGATCTTCGGTGCGATCATCGGCGTCGGCGTCGTGACCTTCGGGGTCGCGCGCTGGTACCGGCAGAGCCGCGAGGGGATCGACATCATGGCAACGTTCCGGGAGATCCCGCCGGCCTGACCGGAGGACGCCTCCCACGGATGCGGCCCCGGGAAGCCCGGCCTTCCCGGGGCCGCCCGACCCCGCAGACCCCATCACGGAGCACCGATGCCCTCGCTCTTCCGCCGCGCCGACCGACCGCGCGCGAACTTCATTCGGATCATCCAGGCCGCCGACTTCCATGGCTCGAACGCCGCGTTCCGCAAGTTCCTCGCGGCGGCGAGGCAGCACAGCGCGCAGCACGCGATCATCACCGGCGACCTGACCGGAAAGGCGATCGTCCCGATCATCCGGACGAACGGCGGCTATGACGCCTGGCTGTTCGGGAACCGCGAGGTCGTCGAGACCGAGGCCGAGCTCGAGCGCCTGAAGACGAAGATCGGGGACGTCGGCTTCTATGACCACGTCTGCGACGCCGACGAGGCGCGGGCGATCGAAGCCGACAGCGAGCGTCTCCACGCGCTGTTCGTCGAAAAGATGAACGCGCGTCTCCGGGAGTGGCTCACTCGCGCCGCCGAGGTCCTCTCGCCGGCCGGGATCCCGCTCTGGGTGATCCCGGGCAACGACGACGACCCGTCGGTCGACCCCGTCCTCGACGCCGACGGGTACGTCCGCAACGTCGACCACCGGATCGTCGAGCTCGACGAGCACCACGAGCTCGTCAGCCTGGGCGACACCTCGATGACGCCCTGGGAGTGCCCGCGCGATTATCCGGAGGAGCACATGGAGCGGACCGTGAAGGGCCTCTTCGAGCAGGTCCGCAACCCGGCCGGGGCGATCGTCAACATGCACTGCCCGCCGCGCGACACGAAGATCGACCAGTGCCCCTCCCTCAACGAGAAGCTGGAGATCGAGTTCGAGGCCGGACAGGTGATCATGAAGTCGGCCGGCTCGACGGCGATCCGGAGGGGTCTCGAGGAGCTCCAGCCCCTGCTCTCGCTCCACGGCCACATCCACGAGGCGCGCGGGGTCCACAGGATCGGCCGGACGCTCTGCCTGAACCCCGGGTCCGAGTACGCCGAGGGGATCATGAAGGCCGCGATCGTCAACCTCGAGCCCGACCGGGTGAAGGGCTACCTCCTCATCAGCGGGTAGGGGGACGGCATGAGCGGCGGTCGGATGCGGGTCGATGCCGTCGTCATCGGCGGCGGAGTCGTGGGCTGTGCGGTGCTCTGGGAGCTGACCCGGCGCGGCGTGGAGGCCATCCTGATCGAGGCTGAGCCAGATCTCGGCGAAGGGACGTCAAAGGCAAACAGTGCCATCGTCCATACCGGGTTCGACTCACACCCCGGGACGGAGGAGTCGCGCCTGCTGCGCCGAGCGGCCGTCCTGTGGCCCGCGGTGATCGAAACCCTCGGCGTTCCCTTCCTGCCCGTCGGAGCGCTCATGCTCGCCCGGACCGACGAGGAGTGGGAGCGGCTCGAGTCCGAGGTCATGACCAATGCGACTGCGCTCGGCGTCCGGACCGAGCTGGTCGATCGGACGGCCCTGCGCGAGCTCGCACCGTACGTGACCGAGGCGGCGGTCGGTGCCCTCTCGATCCCGGACGAGGCGGTCATCGACCCCTTCTGGCTGACGCGCGCCTATGCCGAGGCGGCGATCGCGGACGGGGCAGAGGTCCGGTTCGGCAGCCCGGTCGTCGGACTGGCGATCGACGCGGACCGGGCAGCGATCAGCCTCGCCGACGGCACGGAGCTCGAGACGAGCCAGGTCTTCGACTGCGCGGGCTTGCGGGCCGACGAGATCGCCCGGCTGGCCGGCGACGACTCATTCGCGATCACCCCCCGGAAAGGCCAGTTCCTCGTCTCCGAGGAGACGTTCGGGGTCGACCGGATCGTGCTCCCGATCCCTGGTCCGATGGGCAAGGGGATGCTCGTCACGCCGATCGTCTTCGGCGGCCTGCTCCTCGGGCCGACCGCGGTCGACCTGGCCGACAAGACCGACCGTTCAACCGACCCGGCCGAGCGCGAGCGGATCCTCGCCTCGTGCCGCTCGCTCGTGCCTTCGGTCAGCGACATGGTGCCGGTCCGCTCATTCGCCGGCCTGCGGACCGTGAGCTCGACCGGCGACTACATCCTCGGGCCGTCGAGAGCCGGCGACCGGCTCTACCTGGTGGCCGGAATCCGTTCGACCGGGGTCAGCGCCTCGCCGGCGATCGCCGAGCATGCGGTCGCGGAGGCCTGCCGACTTCGGGGCTGGGATCGTTCGGAGCCGGCGCGATCGATCACTCCGGCTCCGATCGAGGAGCTCCCGCCGGGTGAGGTCGTCTGCCTCTGTCGGTCGATCAGCCGTGGTGAGATCGAGGCGGCCTGCCGCCGACCGACCGCACCGCGGACGCTCGACGCGATCAAGCGCCGGAGCGGCGCCACCTTCGGCGACTGCCAGGGTAACCTGTGCGCCCTCGACGTCGCCGGGATCATCGCGACCGAGCGCGGGCTGTCGCTCACTGCGATCGAGAAGCACCGATCCGGGTCGCGCTTGGTCGTTGGACAGGCGGCGGACCACGCCGGCGGTGACCCGCTGGCTGAGCTGGCCGGGACGCCGATGAACCTGCCCGAGACGGTGGACGCGGTGGTCATCGGGGCTGGGCCGGCCGGGCTTGGCGTGGCGGCGGCCCTCTCCGAGGCGGGCCGGACGGTCCTGCTCGTCGAACGGCGGCCTCGGCTGGGCGGGTCATTCCCCGGCGCGACCGGGCGCCCTGACCTCAGGGCCGTGCTCGAGCGGGTCCGGGCCACGCCGAGCATCGCCATCGCGGCGCCCGTGACCGCGACCGGCATCCTGCCCGAGGGGAGCTGCTGGCTCGTCGGGCTCCAGGACCCAGCCGGCGCGTCGGAAGTCCGGGCGCGGGCGGTCGTCCTGGCCACCGGGGGATATATCCAACCCTTCGAGCACCGTGCCATCAGCGGCCCCCGCCCGGCAGGAATCGTCACCGGCGACTTCGTCGTCAGCGCAGCGAACGCGGGAGTCGCGGTCGGACGGCGGGCGCTCGTCGTGGGTGGCTCGGCGTACGCGAGTGCGATCGCAGGCCTGCTGCGCTCGTCTGGGCTCGAGGCCTGCGAGCTGGTGACCGGCCCGGTCGAGGAGGTCCGGGGCGATCGGCGGCTCGAGGCCGTCCGGATCGCCGGTCACTGGATCGAGTGCGACACGCTCGTCTTCGCCGATCGTTTCCTGCCCGGGCCGTTCCTGCTGCGCGGGCTCGGCCTGGTCGACGCCCGACCGGGCCTGCCGGCGCCGGCCGACGCGCACGGCCGACTGCCGCTCGACGGACTGTGGGCCGCCGGCACGTGCGTCAACCCCGACGTCGACCACCAGGCTTCGCTGGCCGACGGTCGGCGCGTGGGAGCGCGCGTCGCGGCCGAGCTTGAATCCGCCGCCGCGCGGGCCGAGGATCGATCCGGTGGCTGAGCTCGTTCGCGACGAGGTGACGCTCAGCGGGCCG
>CAYMBB010000148.1:0-6623 GCA_964388515.1 uncultured Anaerolineaceae bacterium | reverse complement strand
AGGCCGGCCCGGGCGCGCCGGACGGCCCGAGAGACGATCTCGATCGCCTCCTGCTGGCCGATCACCCGGGCGTGGAGCGCCTCCTCCATGTGCAGCAGCCGCTCGGACTCCTCCTGGGCGATCCGGGTCACCGGGATACCGGTCCACATCGCCACGACCTGCGCGATCTCCTCCTCGCTGACGGTCGGCTGCTCGGCGGTCACCTGGGCCTGCCACTCCTCGCGAAGCGCGTCGACCCGCTCGCGCGCCGTCGCCTCGGCCTCCCGCAGCGTGGCGGCCTCCTCGTACTCCTGGGCGTTGATCGCGGCGTCCTTCTCCTTCGTGACCCGCTCGAGCTCGCGCTGAGCCTCGCGCAGGGCGGGCGGCGCCGAAGCGTAGCGCAGCCGGACCCGGCTCGCCGCCTCGTCGATCAGGTCGATCGCCTTGTCGGGCAGGTGGCGGTCAGTGATGTACCGGACCGAGAGGTCGGCGGCGGCCCGGATCGCCTCGTCGGTGATCGTCACCCGGTGGTGCTGCTCGTACCGCTCGCGAATCCCCTTGAGAATCTCGATCGTCTGCTCGAGCGTCGGCTCTTCCACGATCACCGGCTGGAAGCGGCGCTCCAGGGCAGCGTCACGCTCGATGTACTTGCGGTACTCGTCCAGGGTGGTCGCGCCGATGCATTGCAGCTCGCCGCGCGCCAGGGGCGGCTTCAGGATGTTCGCCGCGTCGATCGCCCCCTCGGCCGCTCCGGCCCCCACGAGCGTGTGCAGCTCGTCGATGAAGAGGATCGCGTCGTTCGTGTTCCGGAGCTCCTCGATGATCTTCTTCAGGCGCTCCTCGAACTCGCCACGGTACTTCGTCCCGGCCACCAGCGAGCCGATGTCGAGGGTCAGGACGCGCTTGTTGGCCAGCGTCTCGGGAATGTCGCCACTGACGATCCGGTGCGCCAGGCCCTCGGCGATCGCCGTCTTGCCCACGCCGGGCTCACCGATCAGGGCCGGGTTGTTCTTCGTCCGGCGCGAGAGGATCTGGATGACCCGCTCGATCTCCTTCTCCCGCCCGATCACCGGGTCGAGCTTGCCCGCCCGGGCGGCCTCGGTCAGGTTGATCCCGAGCTGATCGACGGTCGGGGTCTTGCTCGCTCGCTTCGTCTCCTGGGCAGGACCGGCCGAGGACGACTGGGAGAGGACCCGAATCACCTCGTGGCGGACCTTGTCGAGGTTCACCCCGAGCGACTCGAGGACCCCGGCCGCGATCCCCTCGCCCTCCCGGACGAGACCGAGGAGCAGGTGCTCGGTGCCGATGTAGTTGTGCCCGAGGCGGCGGGCCTCGTCGATCGCCAGCTCGATCACCCGCTTGGCGCGCGGGGTCAGCCCGACCTCGCCGACGACCGGGCGGTCACCCCGGCCGATGATGAACTCGACCGCGGTCCGCACCTTGGGCAGCTCGACGTTCATGTTCTCGAGGACGCGCGCGGCCACGCCCTCGCCCTCCCGGACGAGGCCAAGCAGGAGGTGCTCGGTGCCGATGTAGTTGTGGTTGAACCGCTGCGCCTCGTCCTGGGCCAATGTCAGGACCTTGCGCGCGCGATCCGTGAACTTGTCGAAGCGATCCATCGAGTCGAACGCCTGTGCGATCGGTGCGCCGCGGAGCGGCGCTTGGGCCATGCTAGCACGACGGTCTGCCGGCGCAACGCAACGGGAGTCGACGGCAACCGTCCCGGAGGTGCAGAACAGCCCGCCGGTCTCGCGGCGGGCTGTCGATGTCGCGCGTGGACGGGTGGGGACGGCTAGTCGGTCACCTCGACCGGCTCACCGGCCGGAGCCTCGACGACCTCGCCCGGAGCGGCCCCGCCCTCGACGCCCGCGGTCTTCCCGGTGTCGGACTCCTCGGCAGCGGCTGCCGGTTCGCGGACGACCGCCTCGGCCGGAGCCGACTCGGTCTCGACGGCCGCGGCGGCGGGCGCGACTGCGGCTGCCGCGGGCACCTCGGGCGCGACTGCGTCCTCGGCGCGCGCCTCGGCCTCCGAGGCGGCCACCTGCTGGCGGATCTGGGCGAACGCGGCGGCCAGGGTGTTGTCGATCCCGCCTTCGGGCTCCTGGACGGCGTCGGCCATCGAGAAGCTCCGTTCCGGGCGTCCCCGGCGCTCCGGCCGCGGGGTGCTCGGGGCAGGCGCCGGGCGCGCCGGCGGCTCCTCGGCCTGCTTCAGGCTGAGCCCGAGGCGATGGCGCTCGGAGTCGAGGGAGATGATCTTCAGCTTCAGCGTCTGACCCTCATGGACGACATCGCCCGGATGGGCCACCCGCTGGTGGGAGAGTTCGCTGATGTGGATCAGGCCTTCGAGGCCGTCCCGGACGCGAACGAAGGCACCGAAGTTCACGAGCTTCGTCACCGTGCCCTCGATGATGTCGCCGACCTTGAAGTCGGCGACCGTGGAATGCCACGGGTCCGGCTGGAGGCGACGGACCGAGAGGCTGATCCGGCCGCGCTCGTGGTTGATGTCGATGACCTCGGCCTCGACCTCGTCACCGACCTTGTAGCCGGCCTCGGGATTGTTCACCTTGTTCCATGACAGCTCGCTCTTGTGAACGAGGCCATCGATCCCGCCGAGGTCGATGAAGACGCCGAAGGGAGCGATCGAACGCACCGTCCCCTTCACCTTCTGGCCGACCTGGAGGCTGCTGAACAGCTCGTCCCGCTTCTCGCGGCGCTCCTCGTAAAGGGCGACCTTCTCGGACAGGATCAGGCGGTTCGCCTTGCGGTTCACCTCGAGGATCTTCAGGCGCAGCTTCCGGCCGACGAACGGCTGGAGCTTCTCGGCGATCTCCTGGGCGGCGTCGCGCGGCTGGTCGTTCTGCGGCCGGCGGGGGAAGTCGACGATCTGGCTGATCGGCACGAAGCCGCGGATCCCGCAGTCGACGATCAGGCCGCCCTTGTTGTGGTCGATGACCGGCGCTTCGATGATCGTGCCCGCCTCGAACAGCTCCTGCATCGAGCGCCACTTACGCTCCAGGCCGGCGCGCCTGAGCGACAGGACGACGTGGCCCTCCTGCGATTCGGGCTGGAGGACGTACACGAGGACGGTGTCCCCGATCGCCAGCTGCGGCTGGGATTCGGCGTGCCGACCATAGAGCTCGCGGTTCGACACGACCCCTTCGCTCTTGGCACCGATGTCGACGAGGATCTCGTCCTTGTCGATCCTGACGACGGTCCCCTCGACCACGTCGCCGTGCTTGAAGCTCTTGATCTCCCCGTCCTGCTCGGCGAGCAGCTCCTCCATCGTCGTCGGCTCGGGGCCGGGCGCGACGGGCCGGCTGGAGACCTCCTCTGCGGCAGCGCCCGGCGCATCCGCCACGTCCGCGGCGTTCAGCGGCTCGGGGCGGTCCGCGGCGACCGATGGCTCGGCGCTCGCCGCCGCGGGCGGCGCGGGTTCGGTGTCAATCGTCGGGGTGGTGGCGGGCTCGTCCGCGACGGCGATCGTCGCGACGGCCTCCTCGGACGCCTGGGTTCCGACGGAGGCAGGTGCCCCCGGCTCCGGCGCGGTCCCGCCCAGCTGCTCTTCGGTCAAGTGAATCGTCTCTCCTGTTCGTGGATTTCGCCCCGCTGAATCAGGAACGGCCTGAGCCTCGCTCAAGCCGTTGAGACGATCAGCTGGTCCGTTGCTTGCTGGGCCTCGGTCCGCTCCTTCGTGATCCACCGCTTGGGAGACTCTTCAACTGTCCTGCCCGTCAGGGCCGAGCGAGAATAGCACACCCGGTCGCGGCCCTACAATGACCGTCTCGTGCCCGAACTGCCGGATCTCGCGATCGTCGCCGAGGCCTTCCACGCCGCCCTGGCCGGCCGGCAGATCGTCGACGCGCTGGCCCCGGGACCACTCGCCGTGCGCGGCACGCCGAGCGAACTCGCGGCCCTCGTCGGCCAGCGAGTCAGACGGATCGAGCGGACGGGCAAGTTCATCGTCCTCGTCCTGGAGCGCGACCGGGTGGTCGTCAGCCCGATGCTCAGCGGGCGCTTCCAGCTGGCCGAGGCCCGGGCCGCCCGACCGGCGCGCACCGCCCTCGTGCTCGCGCTCGGGCCGCGACCGTCAGCGCCGGGGGACCCGGCGCCGTGGACGGCCGGCGCGCCCTGGCTGCCGGCTGACGGCGCGACCCTCGAGGTCCGCTTCCGGGACCCGACGCAGATGGGCAAGGTCTACCTCCTGCCGGCCGGTGTCGCGCGGGCGGTGCCCGGCTTCGAACCGCATGAACGCGGCCCGGACGCGGACGACCCTGCCCTCACCATCGAGGTCTGGCGGGCGCGGATCCGCCGTCACTCGGGAGAGCTCAAGAACCTGCTCCGGAACCAGGAGTTCGTGGCCGGAATCGGCAACGCCTACAGCGACGAGATCCTCCACGCTGCCCGGCTGTTGCCCTTCCGGCGGCGTCCGACGCTGGCCGTCGAGGAGATCGACGAGCTCTACACCGCGACGCGGACGACGCTCACGACCGCGATGGAGGTGCTGCGTGAACGCGTGCCGCCCGCCTTCGAGCGACAGGTCCGGGACTTCCTCGCCGTCCACGGCCGGGGCGGCCTGCCCTGCCCCCGGTGTGGCGGGCGGATCAGCCAGCTCTCGTCGGGGGGATTCGTGACCTCGTTCTGTCGGGCCTGTCAGCGCTGACCGCGCCCATCTGCCGGCATCCGCTGCGCGTGGTTCCGTCGCCGGGGCGGTCATCTATCGCCGGGGCGGTCGTCTCGTGCTCGCGTGACTGCCGGTTGGCCGTGTTCCTGGCCGCGTCTGGTCAGGGGAGGACGAGTACCTGGCCGACCCGGATGAGCGAGGCGTCGGCGATCCCGTTCAGCTGCTGAATGATCCGGACGGTGGTCCCGAAACGGGCCGCGATCGCCGACAGGGTGTCGCCCGAGCGGACGGTGTACGTCTGTGTCGGCGAAGGCAGCGCCGACGAGCTCGGCCCTGCACTCGCGCCAGGCTCGAAGCTGTCTGGCGGCGGAGATGGTGACGGGCCGGCCGACGGGGACGCCGTAGCCGGCACCGGGCTCGGAGAGAGCGGCGCGGTGGCCGATGGCGTGGGCGTCGCCCCGGCGACAGCCGGGCTCGGCGAGACGACGGCGCCAGCCACACCGGCGGTCCCCGGCCTCGCCTCGCCGGACCGGGAGATGACGATCGCCACGACGGCGACGACCATGAGCAGGGCCAGCCCCGCCTGGCCCCCCCGTCTCGACCAGCCCAGCGCTCGGCGCAGGCGCGGAGGCGCCGGCTCGAGCACGACCGGAGCCGTCCTGACCACCGGTCGAAGCGGCACTTCGGCTCCCGCTGCCCGCCGGTCGGGACGGCTCTCGGTGGCGGCGACGAACGTTGCGCAGGCGAGATGGTCGACCGTCAGGCAGAGCCTGCGCTGCTTCGGGACCGCGAGCCGGGCTGGCGGGTCGACGGCGGTGCAGCGGTGCTCGCGCGCCGGCTTCGGGCTGCGCCAGCCTTCGTCGGTCGCCAGGTATGGGCAGAGCCGTGCCGCCCAGGGCAGCTGCTCGGACGGGATCGGCATGCCTGCCGGCGCCTCCGGACCGGCGACATCGGGATCGGTCATCGCGGCAAGGATAACGAACGCGCCGCCAGATCACCGCCCGCAATGATCGACCGCCTCAGCCGGATGCCCGGCCGATCCCCGGAGCTGCGATGCCGCCGAATTCACCAGCCGGCGGCGCGTGTCTCCCGGAAACGCAGAAATCCTGGCGACGACCTATGTTCCCGAAAGGCTGCCCTCTCAGTATCTTCGGCGCTGGAGAGCTTAACTTCCGTGTTCGGGATGGGAACGGGTGTGGCCTCTCCGCTAGAGTCACCAGGATTTCCTGCGTCTGGATGTGGTTCGGCAGCGGCTCGCCACCCCGGCGCGAGCCGGGGCGGGGCGCCCTCCAAGGAGATCTTCGATCAGAGTGTCACGCTCGCCGAGGCGAGCGACGGATCATCTCGAAACAGCTCCTGACACAGGACCGAGCGGCCCTTGGTCAGTTGCTGAAGAGGTCAAGCCCTCGACCATTAGTACGGCTCAGCTTCATCCGTCACCGGACTTCCACATGCCGCCTATCAAGCAGGTAGTCTCCCTGCGGTCTTACCCGGTTGACCCGGTGGGGAACCTCATCTTGAGGCGAGCTTCGCACTTAGATGCTTTCAGCGCTTATCCCGACCGAACATAGCTACCCAGCAGTGCCCTTGGCAGGACAACTGGCACACCAGCGGTTCGTCCACTCCGGTCCTCTCGTACTAGGAGCAGCTCCTCTCAAGTTCCCTACGCCCACGATGGATAGAGACCGAACTGTCTCACGACGTTCTGAACCCAGCTCGCGTGCCGCTTTAATTGGCGAACAGCCAAACCCTTGGGACGTACTTCCGCCCCAGGATGCGACGAGCCGACATCGAGGTGCCAAACGGTGCCGTCGATGTGAACTCTTGGGCACCATCAGCCTGTTATCCCCGGGGTAGCTTTTATCCGTTGAGTGATACCCCTTCCACTCGGAGGTACCAGATCACTAAGCCCGACTTTCGTCTCTGCTCGACTTGTGGGTCTCGCAGTCAAGCTCCCTTATGCCTTTGCACTCTTCGGCTGGTTTCCATTCAGCCTGAGGGAACCTTTGGGCGCCTCCGTTAC
>CAYMBB010000147.1:4457-6690 GCA_964388515.1 uncultured Anaerolineaceae bacterium | reverse complement strand
GGCCGGGCTCGTCGACGAGATCGAGGCCTGCGTCGCGCCGGTCCTCGTCGGCGGCAACCGGGCCCCCACCCCACTCCGGGGCCGGGGGGTCGCGGCCCTGCTCGACGCGCCCCGCTGGGCGATCGTGGACGTCACGCCGCGGGACCCCGACGTCTGGCTCCGGGCGCGCCCGCAGCCGAGCCGGCTCGAGGACCCGCACCCGGAGTGGCGGGCACGACAGGACCCACGCCAGCACGATGAAACGGAGACGCGCCATGTTTAGCGGCATCGTCGAGACGCTCGGCACCGTCGTCGGCGTCGAACCCCGGGGCAAGGGGGCGCGGCTGACCGTCGAGGCGGCCGAGCTGCTGGCCGATGCCAGCGACGGCGAGAGCGTCGCGGTCAACGGCGCCTGCCTGACGGTCGCCGGCCGGCCGGCCCCGGGGCAGGTGACATTCGACCTGATGCCCGAGACGCTCCGACGCTCGAACCTCGGGCTGCTCGCGCCCGGTTCGGTCGTCAACCTCGAGCGCTCGCTCCGGTTCGGGGATCGCGTCGGCGGCCACTTCGTCCAGGGCCATCTCGACGGCGTGGCCGAGGTCGTCTCCGTCGTCCCCGAGGACGAGGCCCGGCTCGTCCGCTTCCGGCTCCGGGACCCGCGGCTCGCGCGCTACATCGTCGAGAAGGGGTTCGTCACCGTGGACGGCGTCAGCCTGACGGTCGTGGAGCCCGACACCGACGGCTTCACGGTCTCGCTCGTCCGCACGACGCTCGAGTCCACCACCCTGGGCCGGGCGGCGCCGGGCTCGATCGTCAACATCGAGGTCGACCTCTTTGCGCGCTACCTCGTCGATCGCCGCGAGGCCGGGCCGGCCGGTCAGGCGGCCGCGCTCGAGACGGCGGAGCTGGAGGCGACCCGATGACGGCATCCGTCCGGGCCGCGCGCGCCGTGGTCCGCCGATCCCCCGCCGGTCGCCGATCCACAGGCACCTCTCGCGTCGACGCCGCCCTCGACGCGCTGCGCGCCGGCCGCCCGGTCGTCGTGCTCGACGAACCCGACCGCGAGGGCGAGGGTGACCTGGTCATCGCCGCCGAGTTCGCGACACCCGGGTGGCTCGCGTTCTTCATGCGCGAGGCGCGCGGCCTCGTGTGCGTGGCGATGGAGGGCGCCCGCCTCGACGCGCTCGAACTGCCGCCGATGACCGCGCTGAACACCGGCCCGCAGGGCACCGCCTTTGCCGTCAGCGTCGACGCCGTCGGCGTCTCGACCGGGATGTCTGCGGCCGACCGGGCGCGGACCGTCCGGGCGCTCGTCGACCCGGCCACCCGGCCCGGCGACCTGCTTCGGCCGGGCCACGTCTTTCCGCTCCGGGCAGCCGCCGGCGGACTGGCCGAGCGCCACGGCCACACCGAGGCCGCCGTCGAGCTCTGCCGCCGCGCCGGGCTCACCCCGGCGGCTGTCATCAGCGAGATCGTGAATCCCGACGGTTCGATGGCCCGGGCGCTGGATCTCGAGCGCTTCGCCGCGACCCATCGGCTCGTCTTCGTCACGGTCGCCGAGCTGCTCGCTGAGCTCGGCGCCTCAGCGGCCAGTTCCCCGGCGCCGGCGGCGACCCGAGCGGCGCCCCCGGCAACCGTGGCCGGCGTCACCGTCCAGCGGGCCGCGGAGAGCTGGCTGCCGACCGAGCACGGCCGCTTCCGGCTCGTCGCCTACGAGGACGGTACCGGCCAGCCGGTCGAGCTCGCGCTCGTCCTGGGCGAGGTGAGCGGCGAGGTGAGCGGCGAGCCGCCGCCGCTCGTCCGGCTCCACTCCGAGTGCCTGACCGGCGACGTCCTCGGCTCGCTCCGCTGCGACTGCGGGCCGCAGCTCGCCGAATCGCTGCGCCGGATCGGGAGCGAGGGGCGAGGCGTCCTGCTCTACCTGCGCCAGGAGGGCCGCGGGATCGGACTGCGTGAGAAGATCCGCGCTTACGCCCTCCAGGACGCCGGCCTCGACACGGTCGATGCCAACCTCGCCCTCGGCTACCCGGCGGACCTGCGCGACTACGGCCGGGCCGCCGGGATCCTCGCCCAGCTCGGCGTGCGCCGGATCCGGCTGCTGACGAACAACCCGGCCAAGGCCGCCGGGCTCACCGCTGGCGGGATCGAGGTCGTGGAGCGTGTCCCGCTCGAGATCCCGGCCGTCCCGACCAATGAGGCCTACCTGGCCGCGAAACGCCGGCGCCTGGGCCATCTGCTCCGGTCGTCCCGATGA
>CAYMBB010000147.1:0-4357 GCA_964388515.1 uncultured Anaerolineaceae bacterium | reverse complement strand
CGACGGCCGCGGCCTGCGGATCGCGGTCGTGGCCGCCCGCTTCAACGCCGCGATCGTGGACCGCCTCGTCGAGACCGCCGTCGCCGAGCTGCGGGCGCTCGGCGTCCGGCCCGCCGACGTCGTCCTCCTGCGCGTCCCGGGCGCCTTCGAGCTCCCGCTCGCCGCGCAGGCGGTTCTGCGGGCGGCGGACCCGCCCGACGCGGTCGTCTGCCTCGGGGCGGTGATCCGCGGCGACACGCCGCACTTCGACTTCGTGGCCGGCGCGGCCGCCGACGGTATCCTGCGCGTGGGGCTCGAGACCGGCCGCCCGGTGATCTTCGGGGTCCTGACGACGAACACGCTCGAGCAGGCCCGGGACCGCGCCGAGGGGCGGTACCGGCGCGGCGCCGATGCCGCCCGGGACGCGGTCGAGATGGCCCGCCTGCTCCGGACGGTCGCGGCCGGCCCGCTGCCCGGCATCGACCCAGGTACACCGTGAGACGAGGAGTGACCCGCATGCGCCAGCCCGCCACACCCGAGCCGATGCCGACGTCGACCGCCGGGGCCGGACCGATGGTCGCGGCCACGCCGGTGCCGCGAACCGGGTCGGCGCCGTCGGAGGCCGCCGGGACGCGGCCGGCCGGGATCGACCGCTCGGAGGCGGCGGAGCTGGTCGCGATCGAGACCGGGGCCGCCCTCGAGGCACTCCTCGAGCGCGCGGCGGCGATCCGGGACCTCGCCGCAGGCGACCGGATCACCTGGTCGCCGAAGGTCTTCATCCCGCTCACGAAGCTGTGCCGGGACGTGTGCGGCTACTGCACGTTCGCCCGGCCGCCGAGACGCGGCGAGCCGGCCTACCTGCGGGCCGAGGAGATCCTCGAGATCGCGCGCGCCGGAGCGGCCGCCGGTTGCCGCGAGGCACTCTTCACCCTCGGCGACAAGCCGGAGCTGCGCTACCGGGTCGCGCGCGACGAGCTCGCCGAGCTGGGCCACGAGACGACGATCGGCTACCTCGCCGAGGTGGCCGGCCTCGTCCTCCGGGAGACCGGGCTGCTGCCGCACGCCAACCCGGGCGTGATGACCGAGGACGACCTCGCGCTCCTGCGGACCGTCGCGCCGTCGCAGGGCCTGATGCTCGAGAGCAGCGCGGTGCGGCTGGCGGCCCGCGGCGGACCGCACGCCGGCTCGCCGGACAAGGAACCGGCCCGGCGACTGGCCACGATCGAGGCCGCCGGCCGGCTCGGCATCCCGTTCACGACCGGGATCCTGATCGGGATCGGCGAGACGCGGCACGAGCGACTCGAGGCGCTGTTCGCGATCCGCGAGCTGCACGAGCGCCACGGGCACATCCAGGAGGTGATCGTCCAGAACTTCCGCGCCAAGCCGGGCACCCGGATGGCGCTGGCACCCGAGCCGTCGCTCGAGGACCACCTCTGGACGATCGCGCTCGCCCGCCTGATCCTCGGACCATCGGTCCACGTCCAGGCCCCGCCGAACCTGACCGCGGACTTCGGGCGGTTGCTCGACGCCGGAATCGACGACTGGGGCGGCGTGTCGCCGGTAACGCTCGATCACGTGAACCCCGAAGCGCCGTGGCCGGACCTGCTCCGGCTGCGCGAGGTGACCGCCGCCCGCGGCTTCACTCTCGTCCCGCGCCTGACCGCCTACCCGGAGTACGTGCGCGACCCCGGACGCTGGATCGACGAGGCGGTCCGCCCGTTCGTCCTCCACCAGTCCGACGGCGAGGGACTCGCCCGCGACAGCGACTGGTTCGCGGGGCTGACGCCCGACAGCCCGCCCCTCGAGCAGGTCACCGGCGCGCCGGCGGCCGACAGGCAGGTCGGTGGCCAGGTCGGCGGCGGGCAGCTGGCCCGGCCGACCTCCGGACGGGCGGCCCGACTGGCTGCGATCCTCGCCCAGGCACGGGCCGGCGAGGAGCTCGCCGAGGACGACATCGTCCGGCTCTTCGAGGCTCGCGGGGCCGAGGTCGCCGCGGTCGCCGCGGCTGCCGACGCGATCCGGCGCGAGGTGAACGGCGACACGGTGACCTACGTCGTCAACCGCAACATCAACTACACGAACGTCTGCTCGTTCCGCTGCGGCTTCTGCGCCTTCAGCAAGGGCCGGTTCGCCGAGAACCTCCGGGGCCGGCCGTACCTGCTCCCGCTCGAGGAGGTCGTCCGGCGCAGCGTCGAGGCCTGGGAGCGGGGCGCCACCGAGGTCTGCCTCCAGGGCGGCATCCACCCGGACTTCACCGGGCAGTTCTATCTCGACGTCTGCACGGCGATCAAGTCCATCCTGCCGGAGATTCACGTCCATGCCTTCTCGCCGCTCGAGGTCACCCAGGGGGCGCTGACGCTCGGCATCCCGATCCCCTCGCTCCTCGAGCGCCTGCGGGACGCCGGCCTCGGCACCCTCCCCGGCACCGCGGCCGAGATCCTCGACGACGAGGTGCGGGCGGTCATCTGCCCCGACAAGGTCACCACCGGCCAGTGGCTCGGCGTGATCTCCGCGGCCCACCGCGCCGGGCTCCGGACGACGAGCACGATCATGTTCGGCCACGTCGAGACGTACCGCGCGTGGGCCCGTCACCTGCTCGCCCTGCGCCGGCTCCAGGCCGAGACAGGCGGGATCACCGAGTTCGTGCCCCTTCCGTTCGTCCACCTGGAGGCGCCGCTCTACCTGAAGGGGCGCACCCGCCGCGGCCCGACGTACCGCGAGACGATCCTGATGCACGCCGTCGGCCGGCTCGCCCTCCATCCGCTCATCCCGAACGTCCAGGCGTCCTGGGTGAAGCTCGGTCCGACCGGCGCCGGCGTCGCGCTCCGCAGTGGCGCGAACGATCTCGGCGGGACCCTGATGAACGAGTCGATCTCGCGGGCCGCCGGGGCGGTCCACGGCCAGGAGCTGCCGCCCGAGGCGATGGAAGCGCTGATCCGCTCGATCGGCCGCCAGCCGCGCCAGCGGACGACGCTCTACGGCGAGCCGCCGGCGGAGCAGCGGCGCCGTTCGTTCGGCGCGCCGCCGCTGCTGGAGCTGATCCAGCCGACGCTGCCGCGCCGGGAGCGCCGGGAGCCCGCGGCGCTCGAGGCGGCACTCGACCGGGCGGTCGAGCGGACGACCGAGGCGGCCGTCTAGCCGGTGGCCGGCCTAGGCTGCCGCTGGCACCTCACCCCCGCCTGAGGCGGGCGAGCTCGAGGGCGAGTTCTCCGGCCACGCGGGCGTCGTTGACGATCAGCGCCGTGTTCGCCCGGAGCGAGGCGCCGTCGGTCAGCTCGGCGACCCGGGCCAGCAGCCAGGGCGTGAGCGCCGGGCCGTGGACGCCGGCCCGGTCCGCCTCGTCGGTCGCCTGCTCGATCGCCGCCCGCGCCTCGTCGAACGGCAGGGCATCCTCGACCGGCACCGGGACGCCGAGGAGGATCCCGGACCCGAGGCCGAGACCGAGGTGGACGTCGACGAGACGGGCCGCGGCGGCCACGTCCGGCACGGAGAACGGGGCCGGCACGCCGCTCTGGCGCGAGTAGAAGCCCGGCACCTCGGCGCTGCCGAGCGCGACGACCGGGACCCCGCGCGTCTCGAGGTACTCGAGCGTCAGCGGCAGGTCGAGGATCGCCTTCGGTCCGGCGCAGACGACCGCGACCGGGGTGCGCGCCAGCTCCTCGAGGTCGGACGAGATGTCGAGCGTCGGCGATTCGGGCCGCCCCGGGCGTCCGAGCGCCCCGCGGTGGACGCCGCCGATCCCGCCGGTCGCGAACACCTCGATCCCGGCCGCGGCGGCGGCGATCATCGTCGCCGAGACGGTCGTCGCCGCCCAGCCCCCGGCTGCGATCGCGGCGGCGAGGCTCGGCCGGGCCGCCTTCAGGACGCCGTCCGTCGTCGCCAGCTCGACGAGCGCGCGCTCGTCGAGTCCGGCCAGGATTCGGCCGTGGTTGATCGCGACCGTGGCCGGCACGGCCCCGGTCGCCCGCACGGCCGCCTCCGCGTCGCGGGCGACCTCGAGGTTGCGCGGGAACGGCAGACCGTGGCTGATGAGGGTCGACTCGAGGGCGACGACCGGCCGCCGCGAGGCGAGCGCATCGGCCACCTCGGGGGCAAGCACGAGGCGATCGGCAAGCGGGGGGCGGGCCGGGCCGCCGGCGGCGGTCCGACCGGGTGGAGGTGTCGGGTCGGTCATCGGTCGTCAGGGTACACGGCGTCAGCCTCAGCCGAACCGGAGTTCCTCCCGTCGCCCGCCGAGTTGCCGGGCCGCCGCGCGGTGGCCGGCCAGGGCCGCCCGGCGCCGGGCGGTCGCCGGCCCGATCCCCTCGCGCTGCCCCCCCAGCCACGCCACCCCCAAGCCCGCGACGAAGCCCGCACGCGCCCCGCTCGTCGCGACGGC
>CAYMBB010000146.1:0-6703 GCA_964388515.1 uncultured Anaerolineaceae bacterium | reverse complement strand
GAGCACGTGCGGGCCCTGCTCTCCGATCCCGATTCGGCGTCGATCCGGGTCGTCCTCAACCTCGAGAAGATGGTGATCCGGGAGGCCCAGCGCTCGTTCACCTACGTCCACCTGTACGGCTTCCCGACCGACCTCGTCATCTGCAACCGCGTCCTGCCACCGGACGTCGGCGGGTACCTCGCCACGTGGGAGGCGTCCCAGCGGGCCTATCGACCTCTGGTCGAGGAGGCGTTCGCTCCCGTCCCGCTCCGGAACGCCCCGTTCTTCGAGCAGGAGGTGGTCGGTGTCGACATGCTCCGCCGCCTGGGCACGGCGATCTTCGGGACGGACGACCCGACGTCGATCTATCACCGCGGCCGACCGTATGTCGTCCGGCGCGACGGTCCGGACATCGTCCTGAGCCTGGAGCTGCCCTTCGTCGCCAGGGACGAGGTCGAGCTCCTGCGTTTCGGCGACGAGCTGGTCCTGCAGGTCGGCGCCTGGCGACGCAACCTGATCCTGCCGCGGATCCTTGCCCAGGCATCCGCCTCGCAGGCCAGTCTCGACGATCACACCCTGCGGATCCGCTTCGCGGCTCCAGCTCGCGACCAGCCGAAGGCAAGGAGGACAGGAACATGAGTCAGCCGGAGACCGAGGATCTCCTCGCTCGCCTCGTGGAGATCGAGACCCGGATCGCCGACATGGAGGCGCGCTGGGAGGAGCCGGGCGTCGGATCGCTCGTGCGCCGGCTGGTCCCGCCGGAAGCCCGGCGCCATCTCCGTGCCGCCCGCAAGGAGCAGCTCCTCGCCGCCCGCGCCTTCCTCGACCACTGGATCGATCGACTAGAGCGCGAGCCCGAACCCCGGCCCCGTCGTCGGGAGCGCATCGAGCTCGAGTAGCGGCTGCGCGTGCCGAACGAGATTCTTCCCGTCGGCTCAGCCTCGGCTCATCGGCCTCTCAGCACGATCGAGGACCGTTATCGGCAGGGTTCCCGGGAACGATTCGGAACCCGTTACGGACGTCGGCAGGTGCCGATCGACTACGCGACTCCTGCCAGGACGAAGGGAGGCAGTCATGGATGGCACGGGCATCGTCATCCTCGTGGTCGGCGCCGTCGTACTCGGCGTGATCGGCCAGTACATCGGCCAGGCCCGCTATCGCTACGAGTGGATCGCAGACGGGATCGGAGCTCTCGTCGGCGGCTACGTGGCGAGCGAGCTGCTCGGGTCGGTGGGCGAGTGGGGCCCGGAGGTGGGCGGGCTGTTCCTGCTTCCCGCCCTGATCGGCGGGATCATCGTGGGCGGGGCCGTCTGGCTCGTGATCCGGAACCTGGCGCCCACCGCGGCGACCCGCGGCAGCTGAGCCTTCGAGCCGCCCGACCGGGCGGCCGGCGAGGAAGCCCCTCCTGCTCAGCCAGGAGGGGCTTCTCCATGAAGAGGGGGGCCCGAGATCGGGACCGCCATCGCCTCGCGCGTCGGATCACCAGCTCGGCTGGCAAGGCGGGGATGCTCGCGCCGTTCTCACCGACGTCTCATCGGCCGTTCATGGCCGGTTCATCCCGCCCCGAGACGATGACGGCGTCTCCGGGCACAGGGGGGAGCCCGGAGGCTCGAACGAGGCTGAACCTGCAATGCGCCATCTTTCGCCTGGAACACCTTCGCCTTCGGCGGTCTCGATGACGCGGGGCTGGTCGACGGCCGCCGGCCACGGACGATCGGCGGGGGGCGCCCGATGAGGACCCTCGACGCGGTCGTGGTGGGGGCCGGGCCGGCCGGCGCCACAACGGCCCGGCTTCTCGCCGAGCAGGGTGCGCATGTCACCCTGCTCGAGGCCCGCCGCCTGCCCCGGCCGAAGCTGTGTGGCGGCGGCCTGACCCCGAAGGCCCGCGGGCTCGTGCCACCCATTGCCCTGGCGACGGTGGAACGACGCGTCGAGCGGGCCGAGCTGCGCGCCAGGCGCGTTCAGCCGATCCGGCTCCACTACCCGGAGGCCGCGGTCGCCATGGTCGAGCGGCCTCGCTTCGATCTTGCCCTGACCGAGGCGGCGGCGAGCGCGGGCGCCGAGATCCGCGACGCCGAACCGGTGCTCGAGATCATCGAAGATCCCCTCGGCGCCTGGGTGGCGACCAGTCGCCAGCGGGTCCGGGCCGACGTCGTCGTGGTCGCGGACGGCGAGCCCAGCCGGCTGGCACGGAAGCTCGGCCTGGGCGGTCAGGCCCGACAGCTCTCGCTGGCGCTCGAGGTGGACCTCCCGTTCGCACCGACCCTGCCCACCGACACGTCCGTCCTCTCGTTCGACGTCCCGGGCGGCTACGCCTGGTACTTCCCCAAGGGCGATCACGCGAATGTCGGGATCGGGTCCTATCGCCAACGTGATGGCCTTCGCCTTCGCCTCGAGCTCGACCGGTTCGCCCGCTCGCTGGGCCTCGATCCGGACGCCGGACGCATCTTCGGCCACTGGATCCCCCAGGGCCTTCGGCGGGGTCCGCTCGCCTCGAGCCGGGTCGTCCTCGCCGGCGACGCGGCGGCGACCGCCGACCCGCTCTTCGGCGAGGGGATCTCGTACGCGATCCTCTCGGGCGCGGTGGCAGCCCAGACAGTCGAGCTGTGGGCCGACGCGAAGGTCCCCGATCTCCGGGGCTACGACGAGCGCCTACGCCGAGCCCTCGGCCCGGCGCTCGGCCGCCTCTACTGGGTGACGAGAGCGGCCGACACCTCGATCACGGTCGCGCTGCTCGCGATTCGCTTCAGTGGCGCGGCCCGGGAGGCGGCGATCGACGCGATCGCCGGCCGACGCCCGCCGTACCGCCTCGATCACGACTGCTCGCTCGCCTGCGCCTGCCAGCTCCGACGAGCCCCGGCGATCCGGTCGGGGACGCGACCCGCCGCGCGGCAGGGTGGAGCCTTCGATCTCCTCCCGACCGGCTGCCACGGCTCGGCGAGCTGCCAGAGCCCGGCGAGCTGTCACGACTCGACGAGTTGCGCCGCCTGATCGGCCGCGGACCTCAACTCGAACGGGGCTGCGGCCGCGCGAGGATCTCCCGCCACACGCCGTCCCGTCGCAGCGCGACGACCTCGAGGCCGGCCGCCGCCACGTTCTCCTCGGTCCGACGGTTGATCGAGGCGCCGACGATCCGCCGGACGAGCGGGTTCAGGAGGTCGGCCAGCCGGCCCAGGATCGGGTTCACAGGCCGAACGTGTTCGAGCAGGAGGACGCGGCCGTCCGGTCTGACGACCCGCCGGACCTCGGCCAGACCGCGCACCGGGTCCGCCACCGAGCAGAAGACACAGGTCCCGACGACGGTGTCGAACGCGGCGTCGGGGAACGGCAGATCCTGGACGTCGGCGCACATCAGTCGGACCGGCAGGCCGAGTCGTCGCGCCCGCTCGCGCGCCCGGGCGAGCATCCGGGCTGCCAGGTCGATCCCGGTCAGATGGACGCCGGGCGGGTAGAGCTCGAGGTTGCGACCGGTGCCGATCCCGACTTCCAGGACCTCGCCGGTTGCGGACCCCAGGACGCGTTGCCGGCGCCGGCGCCCGCCCAGGCGGTCCATCGGCTCCTCGAGGACGTCGTACACCAGGGCCAGCCGCTGATAGCGCCGGGTGGTCCGTTCCTGCTCGGGCGATGACCGCTGTTCCCGTTCGGAGCCGTGGCCTGCAATCGTCATGGCGATTCCACCGTCGTGCCGGGACTGGCGGCGGGTCAGCGCGCCCTGCCGCGTGCGACCTGGTCCCCGGTCCGGGTACGATGGCGCCGGACGCTGAGAATCCCGTGAGTCGAAGCTGAGACCACGGGCACACACCCGCTCCTGGATCGACCAGAGCGGGCGCCATGTCCCGCCCGGTCGGGCCGAATGGCCCATTGCGTCCCCGCCGGGGTTCGGCAGAGTCGGGCGGGTCGAGCATCGCAGGGCGCCCTCGGTCGGCGCCATCGCCCAGTGTGAGGGGACATCGCCGTGAGCCGGAACAGCGACGCCAGCCGCACCCACCCGACACGCCCGGAGCATCACGCCAACCCACGGCCGGCGCGGCCAGACCGTCGTGGCGCCATCATCTTCGGCGGGATCGTCATCGTCGTGCTCGGGGTCGGTGTCGTCCTGGCCACCGGTGACCTGCTCGGCCAGCGGGGCACTCCGACGACGGCGAGCGCGATCCCGGTCCGGATGAGCATGGCCGGCTTCGAGCCGCAGGTGATCACCGTCAAGGCCGGCCAGACGGTCGCGATCGACTTCTGGACGACGGATGCGGCGCCGCACCTCCAGGGCGGTGTGCACACGTTCATCAGCGACGAGCTCGGGATCCGCGAGGAGCTGCCGGCCGAGTCGCGGCGAACGTTCACGTTCACGGCCCCCGCCAGGCCCGGCGACTACGACGTCTACTGCGACACCTGCTGCGGCGGGAAGGAGAGTCCGACGATGCACGGCATCATCCGGGTGGAGGCCTAGCGGTGGAGCACCGCGTCCCCGCCTGCCACGACGCTCCTGCCGCCGCTCCGGCCCCAACGTCCACCCCGGCCGGACCTGGTCCGGAGACTCGGCCGGTGCCGCTCGTCGGCGGCTGGCCGCGGGCGGCGGTCGTGCTCGCCGTCGCGCTGGTGGGGGTGGGCGCCATCTCGGGAGCCTGGATCGCCGTCAGCCCGTTCGACGCCGCGGCGTTCGGGGGGCTCACCGTCCCGGTCGTGCTGGCGTCGGGGGTCGCCGACGGGCTGAACCCGTGCGCGTTCGCGCTCCTCGTCCTCTTCGCGACCTACACGCTCACGCTGGTCAACAGCGTCACCGCCGACGGCTCTCCGACCCTGGAGGCCCGCCGCCGGCTGCTCGGCGCCGGCTCGCTCTACGTCGGCGCGGTCTGGATCACCTACTTCGTCATCGGCCTCGGGCTGCTGTCCTTCCTCGGCTGGCTGGGCCAGGACCACCTCGTCACCCGGATCGCCGCGATCCTCGCCCTGGTGATGGCGCTCTGGATGCTCAAGGACATCTTCCTGCCGGGCTGGGGTCCGGCCATGGCCGCGCCTCACGCGACGCATGGCTGGATGCACCGGGCGATGGAGCGCGGCGGCCTGGCCGGGATGCTCATCGCCGGCGTGCTCGTCGGGATCTGCACCGTGCCCTGTTCGGGCGCGATCTACCTCGACATCGTGGCGGTGCTCCACGCCTCCGGCGGCGGCGCGACCGGGCTGGCGCTCCTGGCCCTCTACAACCTCGCCTACATCGTGCCGCTCGTGGTCCTGCTCGCGGCCGTCTCCAACCGACGGGTCCTTGGCCAGCTCGGACGCTGGAACCGGGCGAACTCGCCCTGGGTGAAGGCGGGGCTGGCGCTGGCGGTGATCGCGATGAGCTTCGGTCTCCTGCTCACGCTGTAGGAGATTCGTCGCGGTCAGAGCGCGGGCTCGTGGGCCGGGTCGTGGGCCGGGTCGTGCGCTCCCCCGGGCAGCGGTGCCGCGTCGGCGATGGCACACGCCTGGCGTGCCCGCCGGAGCTGACGGCCGATGACCACGATCCCGACCAGGTTCATGCCGATCCCGAGCAGGAAGAGCGGCGTCCGGTACGCGTTCAGGAAGACGGCGAACGCGGACAGTCCGACGATCGGCAGCAGGTCGACGAGGTGGTGGGCACAGCAGGCGAGCATCGCCGCCGTGCTCGTGCCGGTGCCTGCGGCCGTGACCGCGGCTCCGGCCCGGTGCCGACGATCGATCGCCCACAGCTCGGCGAAGAGGGCGATCTGGACCCCGAAGCCGGCCGCGATCAGGCTCACGAAGGACGCGTCGGCGGCGAGCTGATCGAGAGCGTGGGCCGGACCCTGGGCGATGGCGATGATCCCGAGGTAGACGGCGAGCAGGAGACCGGCCGCGCCGAGGCCGGCCGCGATCGAGCGCAGGCGAATCGGGAGCGACGGCGGCCGTGGACGAGCCAGCGCGGTCACGGCTGACCCCCGATCGTCCAGCGCAGGACGCGCTCGGGCGTGTCGCCGATGCCCGGCAGGACCAGCTCGATCCACTTCGCTCCGGCCAGGAAGGCGGCCGAGTCGCCGTTGAACGAGAGGCTGCCCTCGCGGTGATGGCCGCCCTTGGGGGCCAGCCAGGGCCGCGCGGTGAGCGTGTCACCCCGGTCGTTGCGCAGGGTCGCGGTCGCCAGGTCGAGGGCGTCGAGGTCGACCGAGTGCGTGTCCAGCTTGAGGTCGAACGTCGCGCCGGCCGACGGGCCGGCCCAGGTTGCGACGACGGTCACCTGGCCGCCTTCGCTGGTCTGGGTCATGCCACCGGCTGCGGAGCCACCCGCGGCCGCCGAACCGCCGCCGGT
This sequence comes from uncultured Anaerolineaceae bacterium, assembly GCA_964388515.1. GTDB lineage: Bacteria > Chloroflexota > Limnocylindria > Limnocylindrales > CSP1-4 > JAKAHU01. The sequence goes on along the minus strand of CAYMBB010000146.1, from coordinate 426 downwards.
CGCCGGAGATGACGAGGATGGGCTGATCGAGCTCGCCGGCGCCGCCGACTGACCGCATGCGGCAAGCAGGAGTGCCACCGGGAGGAACACGGGGAGAAGTCGTCTCATGGTCCGTACCCTCGGCGCTCAACCTGAGAGCGCGATGAGCCACGACTGAAGATTGACTGACAAGCAGCCTGTCCCCTCTCGTCGCGGCCGGGAATCCAGAACGCCGGCGCGAGCCGGCGCTCTGGTGTGCAGCCCGGACGAGCGTCAGCGCGACCGGGTCGGGGCCGGGCTCGGCGTCGCCGCGCCGTGGACCCGGTCATGGAGCTTCTGCATCTGGCCCCAGTCGACCGTCCCGTTCGCGACCATCGTGTCGTGGAGCTTCTGCATCTGGGCGAGGGTGTCGGCGTCGAGCGCGGCGGGGTTCATCGAACCCATGGC
>CAYMBB010000145.1:4739-6754 GCA_964388515.1 uncultured Anaerolineaceae bacterium | reverse complement strand
GGGTCGCTACAACCGCTACCGGCTGGTCGACGAGCGGGTGCGCGAGATCCTCCGGCTCGGCGAGGCGATCGTGCGCGACAACGCCGCCCGGCTCAGCTCGTGCCTCGTCCTGGGCACCGAGCGCGTCGAGGGCGCGGCCGAGGGCGCGGCCGAATAGGACCGCGCGGCGTCGTCGCGTCCGGTGGGGTTGCCGGGGCCGCCGACCACCCGGCCGGCGAGCCGTGAACAGCCCGGGTCAGTAGAGCGGCGCCGACCGGTCGACCCGGATGGCGAGAACCGCGCCGAGCAGGACGAGCAGCGCGCCGGCCCCGAATAGCAGGCCGGCGGCGAGCGTGCCGGCCAGGGCGGCGGCGGCGATGATCGCCGCCAGCGCCCGCGTCTCGCGGACGAACATCAGCAGGACGCCGCCGACGAGCGTCAAGGTGGCCAGGGCGAAGCCAAGGATCGTCCCCTCGCTGATCGTGCCCGGTCCGGCCGCGCCGAAGAGCATGCCGTGGCCCAGGACGCCCTGGCCGTAGATCGCCCCGAACAGCTCGACACCCGCGCCGAGGACCGAGCTCAGGAAGGCGGCGAACCGCACACCCATGTCACATCTCCCTTTCCCCGCCGGACGGAGGGACCGCCGGTTCAGCGAATGATGACGACGAGACGATCCGCGTGCCTGCCCGCTCCGGCCCCCTTCCACCGGTCGGATGGCCCATGCGCATGTGACCGATGCACTGCCGAGGCTGGGCCGGTCGGCCGGATGCCCCGCGGCCGGGGACCGGCATCCTGTCACCCGGCGGACCCGAGTCCGGGTCAACCTACGATGCAGCGGCACGAGCCCATCGTGCAGCGGCAGCGGTCGTCATCTCTCCTGACGAGAGGAAGGGAGTTCATGGAGCTCACGAACAGGGAGTTCTGGGCCGTCATCCACGGCCTCGTGCTCGGCACGCTCTTCCTGCTCGCCTTCGCCGGCGGGCTGGCGGGCCTGTGGAGCCTGCGGGCGCAGTACCTGACCGCGGAAGGCCTCCAGGAGCGGTCGCCGCGCCTGCTGATCGGGACCTGGGTCATGGCGATCGTCGCCTGGCTCACGGTGCTCACGGGCACGTTCATCGTCTACCCGTGGTATCGCGCCACGCCGCCCGAGGGAGTCAACCTCAAGGACCCGGCCGCGCTCGTCGACTACCCGCGCAATTACCTCCTTGCCAGCGACAGCACCGCGGGGTGGCACAACTTCGGCATGGAATGGAAGGAGCACGTCGCCTGGCTGGCGCCGATCCTGGCCACCGCGGTCGCCTTCGCGGTCACCTACTACGGGATGCAGCTCGCCCGGCGCGGTGAGATCCGCCGCGCGCTGCTCGTCTTCTTCACCCTTGCCTTCGTCGCCGCCGGCGTCGCAGGCCTCTTCGGGGCCTTCATCACGAAGGCCGCCCCGGTCGCCTGAGGAGTAGAGCGATGCAGGACGTCCAGACCAAGCCCAATGGCCCGGTCGCCGCGGTGTTCGTCGCCGCCGGGATCGGCTCGACCGTGATGGGCCTTCTCGTGGTCCTCGGCGAGATCAGCACCGACATCAGCAACTTCCTGAAGTTCGACAAGAACTTCGGGATCGGCAGCGGCGTCGGGCCACTGTCGGGCAAGGCGCTTCTGGCGACGATCGCCTTCTTCGTCTCGTGGGCCGTGCTCCACTACCTCGCCCGCGGCAAGGAGGTCGACTTCAACAAGTGGCTGACGACTGCGCTCGTGCTCGTGCTCGTCGGCTTCGCCCTCACCTTCCCCCCGATCTTCGAGGCGATCGTCGGCATCTTCAAGTCTGAGGGGTAGTCGTCCCGTCCCTTCCCGACGCCGTCCCCTCCCTCCCCCGACGCCGCCCGGCCCGCCCGGGCGGCGTCGGCGCGTCCGGGCCGCGGTTGCGCCGACACCCGCCCCCGAGGCCCGGTGGAACCCCGGACGTCGCTGGCGGGTGCCGCGGGTGCCGCCAGCGGCGGGGTGCCGCGGCCGACCGTCAGCGGCAGGTGCCGCGACCGGCGTCGCTG
>CAYMBB010000145.1:0-4639 GCA_964388515.1 uncultured Anaerolineaceae bacterium | reverse complement strand
GCGGCGGGGTGCCGCGGCCGACCGTCAGCGGCAGGTGCCGCGACCGGCGTCGCTGGCGGGGTGCCGCGGCCGACCGTCAGCGGCAGCTCCCGCGCCCGGCGTCGCTGAACGTGGCGCCGGAGATCGGCACGAAGCGCCACTCGTAGCTCGTGGCGTGAAGGGTGAGCTTCAGCACGCCGTAGGCCGTCGCGTTCCGGACCTGGCTGTTGCGACGGATCGTGCGAAAGCCGTAATGGCTTCGCCCGCCGGTGCCGACGACGAACTCGCGGATCCCGGTCGCGCTCGCCACCCCGCCCGGCGTCTGGGGCGCGAAGCGCTCGTAATCGTGATCGTGGCCGTTGACCACGATCTCCGCCCCGGCGGCCTGGAGGTCGTCCCAGAAGGCGCGCACCGCCGGCTGGTTGCCGTGCAGCCCGGAGCTGAAGAGCGGATGGTGCCAGTAGGCGAGCACGCAGCGGCGGGGTGAAGCGGCCAGGTCGGCGCGCAGCCAGCGCTCCTGCGGCGAGCCTGCGCCGCAGCCCCCGACCGCCCAGCAGTTCGAGTTCAGGACGTAGATCCGCCAGGACCCGAGGTTGTACGCGTAGTAGCCCCGGCGCGGATCGCCCGCCCGCGTCCCGAAGTAGCCGAAGTAGCCCGCCGCGCCGCCCGTGGCGTAGTCGTGATTGCCCGGCGCGGGGCGCGTCCGCAAGCGGAAGACGCCCCAGGTGGGACCGTAGCAGCGCGCGTACTCGGCCGCCGTTCCCGAGTCGTAGGCGTTGTCGCCGGTCGTGAAGACGGTGCCCGGGATCGAGGCGAGGAGGGCCGCCGTCGCGCTGTCGCCGCTGCCCCGGCAGGTGGCGATGTCGCCCGCCCCGACGAGCACCGGATCCGCCGTCGCCGCGCTGACGACCCCCGGCCCGCCGAACGGGTCGAACCCGGGACCGGCCACGTCCGGGACGCCCGCGGCGAGGTCCGCAGGGGCGCCCGCTCCGACGCCTGCCGCGACGGTCCCCGCCAGCGCGCCGGCCAGGGCGAGCACGACGATCAGGCCCGGGCGAGCGCGCCGGCGCGACCCGAGGCGCGAACGGCCGCGGCGCGTCTCGTTCACCGCGGCCCGATCACGTCGAGGACGACCGGCACGCGACCGAGCGGCGCCGACACCTGGACCCCGGCGACCCGGCCCCGGACCGCCTCGAGCATCTCGCGCGCGATCGCGACCCCTTCGGCCAGGGCGGCCTCGCGCCCCCGCTCGGAGGCCCGGCGCATCCGCTCGATGACCGGCTCGGGGACCGTGATCCCGGGCACCTCGTTGGCCAGGAACTCGGCATTGCGGAGCGAGACGAGCGGCCAGATCCCGGCCACGATCGGGATCCCGAACGGCCGCGCCCGGTCGAGGAACCGGTCGAGCTGGTCGAGGTCGAAGACCGGCTGGGTGATCGCGAACTCGGCGCCCGCGTCGACCTTCCAGGCGAACCGGCGCATCTCGCGCTCGAACTCGGGCGCGGCCGGGTTCACCCCGACCCCGATCACGAAGCGGGTCGGGGCGCCGATCGGGTTGCCGCCTGGATCGAGGCCGTGGTTCAGGCGGGCGACGAGGTTCGTCAGGCCGATCGAGTCGATGTCGAAGACGCCGGTCGCCTCCGGGTAGGGGCCCATCTTGGGCGGGTCGCCGGTGATGATCAGGAGGTTGCGGATCCCGCTCGCCGCCGCGCCGAGCAGGTCGGAGAGCATGCCCAGCAGGTTCCGGTCGCGGCAGGCGTAGTGGACGACCGCCTCGACCCCGACCTCGCGCTCGATCAGCAGGCCGGTCAGGAGCGCCCCCATCCGGCTCTGGGCGCGCGGGCCGTCAGGGATGTTCACCGCGTCGACGCCGGCGGCCTGGAGCGCCCGCACCTGGTCGAGCATCGGGCGCGGGTCGATCCCCTTGGGGGGCACGATCTCGACGGTCGTGACGAACGCCCCGGCGGCCAGCCGGGCGCCGAGCCGGGAGCGCTCGGCGAGCGGCACCGGGGCGACCGCCTCGGGCTCGTCGCGAACGGGGACCACCTGGACCACCCGCTGCGGCGAAACGCTGCGCACGAAGCGCACGATCGCCGCGATGTGCTCGGGCGTCGTCCCGCAGCAGCCCCCGACGAAGCGCGCCCCGGCCTCGACCAGCCGGCGAGCATAGCTGCCCACGTACTCAGGGGAGGCCATGTAGATCTTGCGGTCCTCGATCTCGCGCGGCAGGCCGGCGTTCGGCAGGGCGGAGAAGACCGCGTTCGAGACCGCCGCCAGCTGCTCGATCGCCTCGAGCGTCCCGGCCGGCCCGACCGAGCAGTTGATCCCGATCACGTCGGCGCCGATCGCCTCGAGCTGCGGCCCGAAGACCGCCGGCGCCGAGCCGTAGGCGGTCAGCCCGTCGGTGCCGACCGTCATCTGGGCGATGATCGGCAGGTCGCTCCGGGCGCGGACCGCCTCGTACGCGGCGCGCAGCTCCTCGACGTCACCGAACGTCTCGAGGATGAAGCCGCTGACGCCGCCCGCGAGCAGGCCGTCGACCTGGCGCCCGAAGGCCGCCCGGGCCTCGTCGCGCCCGAGCTCGCCGAACGGCTCGATCCGGACCCCGAGCGGCCCGATCGCCCCGACGACCGCCGCCCGGCCGGCCGCGGCCTGGAGGGCGATCCGGGCGGCCGCCTCGTTGAGCCGCTCGGTGTCGTCGGCCAGGCCGTACCGGGCAAGCTTGATCGGGTTCGCCCCGAACGTGTTCGTCTCGAGGATCTCGGCCCCCGCCGCGACGTACTCGCGGTGGATCTGGCGGACGAGCTCGGGCTGGCGGACGTTCAGCTCGTCGTAGCACACGTTCACGAACACACCGCGGGCGTAGAGCATCGTGCCCATCGCGCCGTCGAAGACGTGGACCCGGCCGTCCTCGAGCAGCTCCCGGAAGGTCGGGCCGCCGCTCATGGCGCGTCGTCCAGGTTTGGCGCGAGCCAGCGAGTCGCCGTCGCGACGTCGACGCCGCGCAGCCGGGCGTAGCGCTCGAGCTGGTCGCGCCCGATCCGCCCGACCCCGAAGTAGTGCGCCTCGGGGTGCCAGAAGTAGAGCCCGCTGACCGAGGCGGTGGGCAGCATGGCGAACGATTCGGTGAGCAAGATCCCGGCCCGCTCTTCCGCCTCGAGGAGGTCGAGGAGCGTCCGCTTCTGGCTGTGGTCCGGGCAGGCCGGGTAGCCCGGGGCCGGCCGGATGCCCTGGTACGCCTCGCGGATCAGGGCGTCGTTGTCGAGCGCTTCGTCCGGTGCGTAGCCCCAGAGCTCGCGCCGGACGCGCTCGTGGAGCCGTTCCGCGAACGCCTCGGCGAGCCGGTCGGCGAGGGCGCGGGCCATGATCGCGCCGTAGTCGTCATGGGCCGCCTGGTGCTCGGCGACGAGCCGATCGAGCCCGATCCCGGCCGTCACCGCGAACGCCCCGACGTGGTCCTCGACGCCGGACCCGGCCGGGGCGACGAAGTCGGCCAGGGCGACGTTCGGGCGGCCCGTTCCCTTCGCCATCTGCTGGCGGAGCGTCTGCAGCCGCGCCGCCACCTCCGTCCGGCCGGTGTCTCGGTACAGGACGATCTCGTCCTCCTCGGTCGCCTCGGCCGGGAAGAAGCCGAGGACGCCGCGCGCGGTCAGGAGCCGGCCGGCCACGATCTGGTCGAGCATCCGGCGGGCGTCCTCGTACAAGCTGCGCGCCGAGGCACCAAGCTTTGGGTCGTCGAGGATCGCCGGGAACCGGCCGTCGAGCTCCCAGGTGGCGAAGAACGGGCTCCAGTCGATCCGCTCGACGAGCTCCTCGAGCGGGTAGTCGTCGAACGCCCGGAGGCCGATGAATGCTGGGCGCGGCGGCGGCGAGGCCGACCAGTCGATCCGGAACCGGTTCGCCACCGCCTCCGCGAGCGGCAGCCGCTCCTCGCGCGCCCGGCGCCCCTCGCGGTCTCGGCGCAGCGCCGCGTACTCGTCGCGGATCGCCTGGACGAACGAGGGCCGGGTGGCCGGATTCAGGAGCGAGCCGACGACCCCCACCGCCCGCGAGGCGTCGAGGACGTGGACGGTCGGCCCGGAGTAGCGCGGCTCGATCTTCACCGCGGTGTGGGCGCGGGAGGTCGTCGCGCCGCCAATCAGGAGCGGCAGGTCGAAGCCCTCGCGCTCGAGCTCGCCGGCGGTGATCGCCATCTCCTCGAGCGAGGGCGTGATCAGCCCCGAGAGCCCGACGATGTCGACCTGCTGCTCGCGGGCGGTCTCGACGATCGTCTGCCAGGGGACCATCACCCCGAGGTCGATCACCTCGTAGTCGTTGCACTGGAGGACGACCCCGACGATGCTCTTGCCGATGTCGTGGACATCGCCCTTGACCGTGGCCAGCAGGATCCGGCCCTTCGAGCGGATCAGGGAGTCGGCCCTGGGGCGCTCACGGGCGCTGTTCTGCCGGCCGGCCGCCTCGTCCGCCCGAGCGGCGACCTCGACGCGCTCCTGCTCGGCCTCATCGCGCGCCCGCTCGGCCTCCAGGTACGGGATCAGATGGGCGACCGCCCGCTTCATCACCCGGGCACTCTTGACGACCTGGGGCAGGAACATCCGGCCCGAGCCGAACAGGTCGCCGACGACGTTCATCCCTTCCATCAGCGGCCCCTCGATCACCT
>CAYMBB010000144.1:4942-6771 GCA_964388515.1 uncultured Anaerolineaceae bacterium | reverse complement strand
GGGCCAGCCGGCGCCGGGCGGGTCTCAGGCGCCCGCCCCGGGCGAATCCCGGGCGCCCGCCCCGACGCCCGCCCCGACGCCCGCCCCGACGCCCGCCCCGCCGTCGCCCCCCGCCTCGAGCCTGCCCGGCGGCTCATCCGGTCTCGATGCTTCGCCCGACCTCGGCCCCGGCGCGTCGCCGTCGCCGACGCCCGTCCCGACCGGCCAGGCAGTCTCGTTCGTCCTCGACCCGGCGACCGGCCAGCAGGTCGAGCTCCCGGTCCCGGCCTGGCGCCCGGTGCTCGACCCGTCCGGCCGGTACGTCGTCTACTGGAGCGGGTCGCTCGGGTTCGACGCAGCCTCGTCGTCCTGGCAGCCGCTCGCCGGCCAGCTCGTGATCGCACCCTGGTCGTGGCTGACCGGGGGAGCGCTCCAGCCGGCGCCCGGCCCGGCGGGCGAGCTGACCCTGCCCCTGCCGACGCCCGGGCCGGATGTGTCGCCAGGGCCGGATGTGTCGCCGGGCCCGGGTTCGTCGCCGGCCGGTCCGGGCGAGTCGCCCACGGGCGAGGCGCCCGGCACGACCGGCGCCCTCGACCGGCTCGGCCGGGCCGATGCGACCCGTCCGCCGGTCCTGCTGGCGGTCCCGACGCCGTGGCCGACCGTTCCCGAGCCGCCGCCAACGACCCCCCCGAGCCCGGCCGGTTCCGCGCCGGAGAGCGGCGAACCTGGCGCGCCGTCCGCTGGAGGCCAGGGTCACGCAGGCGCCGAATCGCCGCTCCCGTCGCCGTCGGCGACCCCGTTCACGCCGCTGACGGGCCCGGATCCGCTCCTGCCGTCGAGTCCGCCCAGCCCGTCGGGCACGACAGTCGGGCTACGGGAGTGGGACATCCGCTGGGATTCGACCGGCACACGCCTGGCCGTCTGGATCGGAGACCCGGTGAACCCGTGGCTCGGCCGGCTCAGCCTGCTGGTGATCGACGGGCCGACCGGCCGCGTCGACATCGCGCGCAGCCCGCTTCTCGACGTGCCTGCGCTGGCCGGCTTCTCGCTGGCCGACGGTCGTCTCGCCTGGGCGACTCCGCCCGGCCAGGACGGGGAGGGGAGCCGGCTCTCCGTCCTCGCCTGGGACGCGACCGGGACCGGCCAGGTCGACAGCCAGCCCGCCACCGGCAGTGACGCGGTGATCGTCGTCCGCTGAGCGCCCGGCGGAGGTCCGCCCCGTGTCGCACCAGGCGCGGATCGTCGCAGCTGGCGCATCCGGCCCGGATCGCGTATCGTTCCCTGTCTAGTGCGACCCAGGACGCTTGTCGCGGGTGCGGTGCTCACCGCCGCCCTCGCGCTGGTCGCCCTGCCAGGCCTCGCCGGCTCGCGCACCCCGAGCCCGGACGAGGCCGTCCCGGCAGCGGCGTTCCAGGCACTCCGGATCGGCGCGATCAGCGACGGCTCGACTCCGGTTGTCCGTCCGCTCGACGCTGCCCAGCGCTCCAGCGGCTACCTCGAGCCGGGGGCACAGCTCATCGAACCCGCCGCCTTCCGGGCCCCGGCGGCCCGGCCGAAGGTGAAGCAGCCGCCGGCCGCTCCGGCCTCGGAGTGGAAGCCGCCGCGCTACACCATCTCCGGCTGGGCGACCTGGTACGACAACGGCACGACGGCGATGCGCCTGCCGCGCGGGACGATCGTCGTCGTCTGCGGCGCCGGCGGTTGCGTCGAGCGGGTCATCACCGACTACGGCCCGCGGGCCGGCCACAAGCCGGTCCGGATCGTCGACCTGATGCCGTCGGACTTCGTCGCGACCTGCGGCTGCGGTCTTGGCGAGGGCACTCAGTACGTGACCGTCCGCGTCTACTGAC
>CAYMBB010000144.1:0-4842 GCA_964388515.1 uncultured Anaerolineaceae bacterium | reverse complement strand
CAGTGCACGATCCCGCGCCGGGTGATGCCCAGCTGGGGTATCCTTCGCACGACCTTTAAGGACCGGCCCGAGAGGCCGGGAAGGAAGGAGCGCGTCGTGCCAGAGCGCACGGGCTCGTGCCGATGAGCGGCCGCCAGATCATGACCGCGGAGGAGATCCGCCGGGCCGTCATCCGCATCTCCCACGAGATCGTCGAGAAGCAGGCCGGGACGTCCGGTCTCGTCCTCGTCGGCATCCAGCGCCGGGGCGTCCCGCTCGCCCGGCGGATCGCCGACGCGATCGCCGAGCACGAGGGGGTCGGCCTCCCGGTCGGCGCGCTGGACATCACGTTCTACCGCGACGACCTCTCGCTGATCGCCCAGTCGCCGGTGGTCAAGGGGACCGACCTCCCGTTCGACCTGAACGGCGCGACGGTCGTCCTCGTCGACGACGTCCTGTACACCGGACGGACGATCCGGGCGGCGATGGACGCGCTCGTCGACTTCGGGCGTCCCCGGGCGATCCGCCTGGCCGTCCTGATCGACCGCGGCCACCGGGAGCTCCCGATCCGGGCCGACCACGTCGGCAAGAACGTCCCGACCTCGCGCGAGGAGGTCGTCAAGGTCCATCTGGTCGAGGTCGACGGGGTGGACGAGGTCGAGATCGAGCGCCTGCCGGTCCCGCTCGGCGAGGCGGTCGGCGCGTCGAGCGTCCCGGGATGAGGGCGCGATGACGCTCGAGATCGGCGCCTCCGGGGTGTCCGGCTCCTCGGTCGAGTCGTCCCCGTTCGCCGACTCCGGCTCCCCCGCGTCGGCCGCCCCCGAGGCCGCAATCCCGGTTCCCGCCCAGGCGCCCGCGTGGCGCCATCGCCACCTGCTCGACGTCGACGTCCTCGACTGGCCGGAGATCGAGCTGGTGATGACCACGACCGACGCGATGCGCGAGGTTCTCGCTCGACCGATCGCCAAGGTCCCCGCCCTGCGCGGTCGGAACGTGACGATCCTGTTCTACGAGGCCTCGACCCGGACCCGCGTCTCGTTCGAGGTCGCGGCCAAGAACCTCTCCGCCGACGTCGTCAACATCGCCGCCGCCACGAGCTCGGTCACGAAGGGCGAGTCGCTCGTCGACACGATCCGGACCGTCGAGGCGCTCGGCGCCCAGATGCTCGTCATGCGCCACGCCGTCTCCGGTGCGCCCTACCTGGCCGCGGCGCACTTCGGCGGGAGCGTGCTCAACGGCGGCGACGGCTGGCACGCCCACCCGACCCAGGCGCTCCTCGACCTGTACACGATGCGCGAGCACCTGCCGGGCGGTTCGGTCGCCGGGCGCAAGGTCGTCATCCTCGGCGACATCCTCCACTCGCGGGTGGCGCGCTCGAACATCTGGTCGCTCACCGCGGCCGGCGCGGACCTCTGGCTGTGCGGCCCGGCGACGCTCCTGCGCGGCTTCGAGCGCTGGGCGGCGGCCAGCCCGCGGATCCCTGGTCACGGGCGGTTCCAGGTGACGAGCGATCTCGGCGCCGCGCTGGCCGGCGCGGACGTGGTCATGGCCCTCCGGATCCAGCGCGAGCGGATGGCGGGCGGCTTGCTGCCCTCGCTGCGCGAGTACGCAGCCCGCTTCGGCCTGACCCGCGAGCGGCTCGCGGCGGCGAAGCCGGAGGCGGTCGTCATGCACCCCGGGCCGATGAACGAGGGGGTCGAGATCGCGCCCGACGTGGCCACCGACGCGCGCTCGGTGATCACGAACCAGGTCACGAACGGGGTGGCGGTCCGGATGGCGCTCCTGTACCTGCTGGCCGGAGTTCACGGAGCGGGCCGGTGAGCGTGGCATCCAACCCGGCGACCAGGGTCGGCGGGGGGGTCGGCGCGGTCGTCGTCGAGCTCGAGATCAGCCGCGCCTGGCTGGTCGATCCCGCGGCCGGGCGCGAGGGCCCGGGCGAGATCGTCGTCTCGAACGGCGTGCTCGAGGCGGTCACGTGGCTCGAAGGCGCCGAGGCGGAGGGGATCGGTCCCGACGGGGTCGTCGTCGCGCCCGGGTTCGTCGACCTCCACGCCCACCTCCGCGAGCCTGGCAACGAGGATGCCGAGACGATCGCGAGCGGGCTGGCCGCCGCCGCCCACGGCGGGTTCACGACCGTCTGCCTGATGCCGAACACGGAGCCCGCCCTCGACGAGCCGAGTGTCCTGGCTCGGGTGCGGGCGGCCGCGGCTGCGTCGGGCTCGCCGGTCGAGACGCTCGCCCACGGGGCGGTGACGGTCGGGCGAGCCGGCGAGCAGCTGGCGGCCCTGGGCGAGCTGGCCGACGCGGGGGTCGTCGGCTTCTCCGACGACGGCGCCTGCGTCGCCAGCCCGACGATCCTGCGCAGTGCGCTCCTCTACGCGGCGATGCTCGGCCGGCCGGTCATCGACCACGCCGAACTCGCCGAGCTGACCAAGGGCGCGGAGGCGAACGAGGGGTACGTTGCGACCGTGCTCGGGCTGAAGGGCTGGCCGGCCGCGGCCGAGATCGCGGCGGTCGAGCGCGACATCGCTGTCCTGGCCGACGTGCTGCGTGACGAGCCGCGGGCGCGGCTCCACCTGACGCACCTCTCGACCGCCGGCTCCCTGGCCGCGGTCCGGCGGGCGAAGGCGGCCGGGCTGCCGGTGACCTGCGACGTGACGCCCCACCACGTTGCCCTGAGCGACGAGTGGCTGGCCGGGGCGCGGCGCTGGGCCTGGGAGGCGCTCGACGCGGACGGCGCGGTTCGCGACCCGTGGGCTGACGGCGCGCTGGCGGCCGGCCCGTACGACACCTCGCTCCGGGTGAACCCGCCCCTGCGCGGGCCCGAGGATGCGGTCGCCTGCCTCGCGGCGCTCGCCGACGGGACCGCCGATGCGCTCGCCACCGACCATGCCCCACACACGCAGGTCGACAAGGAGGTCGAGTTCGGGCTGGCGGCGAACGGGATCAGTGGCCTCGAGACGGCGCTGGGCATCCTGCTCGCCGCGGTCGAGGCGGGCCGGCTCTCGCTGGCGCGGGCGATCGCGGCCCTGACGACCGGCCCGGCCGCCGTCCTCGGCAGCTGGCCCGGGGTCGTCGCGAGCGGAAGCGGAGCTGCCGGCATCCGGGCGCTCGCCGCGCCGCGCGGGCTCGTCGAGGGCGCGCCGGCCGACCTCGTCGTCTTCGACCGCTCGGACCGCTGGCTGGTCGCGCCCGAGTCGCTCGCCTCGAAGGGCAGGAACACGCCGCTCCTGGGCCGCGAGCTGCCCGGCCGGGTGCTCCTGACGGTCGCCGGGGGCCGGATCGCGTGGGAGGACGCCGGGACCGGCACTGCCCACCAGGACGCCACGCCCGGCAGGTGATGCATCCGGCCGCCGGCCGTCCGGTTCGCACCCTGCGAGACGGGGCAGGCGGGCGGGGGTGCGTGGGCTACCATCGCCCCGATGGCTGACCCCTCGCATCCGCTCGCCTCGTTCGAGCCCCGCAGCTTCTGGCAGGCGACGATGCCCACCCTGCCGGACCGGCGCGGCCGGCCGCTCCCGGACGTGGCCGATGTCGTCGTCATCGGGGGCGGCTACACGGGCGTCAGCGCCGCGCGCCAACTCGCCCGCCAGGGCGCGCGGGTGACGCTGCTCGAGGCGGAGACGCTTGGCTGGGGCGCGAGCACGCGCAACGGCGGGATCGTCCACCCGGGCTACAAGTGGGGGCCGAAGACGCTGATCGCGCGCCACGGGGAGGAGCTCGGGCGGGCGCTCTATCGCGAGACGCTCGAGGCGTACGAGTTCGTCAAGCGCCTGATCGCCGAGGAGGCGATCGACTGCTCGTTCGAGGAGCGCGGCCACCTCGAGCTCGCCTGGGCCCCCGCCCACGTCGAGGAGCTCCGGGCGGCGCAGGAGAGCCTCGCCGTCGGCGGGGTGGCCTCGACGCTCGTCCCGCGCGAGCGCCTGCGCGAGGAGATCGGGACGGACGCCTACTTCGGCGCGCTCGCGGTCGAGGGGAGCGGCGGGCTCCATCCGGGCCGCTACTTCGCCGGCCTGGCCGAGGCGGCGGCGCGGGCGGGGGCCGACCTCCACGAGGGTGTTCGGGCGCGCTCGATCCGTCCCCAGGCCGACGGGCGGGTGGTGGTCGAGACGGACCGCGGTCCAATCATCGCCCGCGAGGTGATCGTGGGCACGAACGGCTACACCGACAGCGCGGTGCCCGCCCTGCGCCGGCGGATCATCCCCATTGGCTCGTACATCATCGTCACCGACGTCCTCCCCGAGGACCTGGCGCAGGAGCTCTCGCCGAAGGGCCGGATGTTCTTCGACACGAAGAACTTCCTGTACTACTGGCGGCTGACGCCGGATCGCCGGATGCTCTTCGGTGGTCGGGCGAGCTTCCGACCAACCTCGGTCGAGCGGACGGCCGCGATCCTCCACCGCGGTCTGGTCGAGGTGCATCCGCAGCTTCGCTCGACCCCGATCACCTACGCCTGGGGTGGCAACGTCGGGTTCACGGTCGACCGGATGCCGCACGTCGGACGGCTCGGCGGGGTGACGTACGCGATGGGCTATTGCGGGACAGGAGTCGCGATGTCGACGTATTTGGGGATGCGCGTGGCGCAGTGGCTCGGGGGCGGGACGGCGCCGGCGCTCGCCCGGCTGCCGTTCCCGGTCGTGCCGGCGCCGTACGAGGGGCGACCGTGGTTCCTGCCACTGGTCGGGGAGTGGTTCCGCCTCCAGGCCCGGCCCGCCGGGCGGACGCGCCCGAAGGGGCAGGGCGCCGAGGGCCGGGGGCCGGGGGCAGCGCCCTGCTACCCGCCCCGCGCCCAGTCCTGGCGTTCCTGCCCCCCCGCCCGCCCGGCCCTGGCGTTCCCGCCCCTCCGCCAGCCCGGTCCTGCCG
>CAYMBB010000143.1:3828-6779 GCA_964388515.1 uncultured Anaerolineaceae bacterium | reverse complement strand
CCGAACTCACGGCCGATCCCCCAGCGACCCTGACCGTCGGCCTCGAGGAGACCGGGGTGGACGGGTGTGGGGCGGAACGGACCGTGGGGCCGATCGAGGCGAGCGGCGCGGGCGCGCTTCGTGAACAGGGCGACCCGGAACGGATCCTTGGCCGGGCGCTGGCCGGGCGCCCGTGGTCGCTCGACGCCCGAGGCGACGTCGACCCCGACCGCCGGGATCGCGCCCAGGGCGCCGGCGACGTTGGCCGGATCGAGTCCGCCCGCCAGGGCGACCGGGAGCTCGCGCGCGACGGCCGCCACGAGCGCCTCGGCCGCGCGGCGGCCGGTTCCGCCCGGATGCGGTCCACCGGCCGTGTCGAGCAGGATCTGCTCGCACGGGCCGGCGGCGAGCCAGACGCGGCCGGTCTCGACCAGCTCGGCGGCGGTCCGGGCGATGTCGGCGGGCGGCTCGGCCGGCAGGTGGAGCACCTTCCAGGCCGGCCGCGCGAGCCGGCCCGCGAGCTCGATCGGCTCGCGCCCGCTCAGCTGGACGACGTCGGGGTCGAGCGCCGCCACGATCGCGGCCAGCTCCTCGGCCGAGCGGTCGGCGGTCACGGCCACGATCCGCGGCCGGCCGGGCCGCGGCGACGCCGAGCGAGCCAGGCGGGCCAGGGCCACGGCCTCCGGGAGCTCGAGCGCGCGCGGCGTCCCCGGGACGAGGTTCAGGCCGATCGCATCGGCGCCGGCCGCGAGCGCGGCGGCGACTCCCGCCTCGTCGGTCAGGCCGCAGATCTTGACGAACGGCAGGCGAGCGCGCGACGCCGGATCGGCCGCCGGCGTGCCCGCGGCGACGAACGATGCCACGGCCGCGGCCGGGTCCGGGGCACGCATCAGCGCCTCGCCGACGAGCGCGGCATCGAAGCCGAGCGCCCGCCAGCCGGCGAGCGTGGCAGGCGCACGCACCCCCGACTCGGCGACCACGAGCCGATCGTCGGGCACGAAGGAGCGCAGCCGGGCGGCACGCTCGAGGTCGACCTCCAGGGTCCGCAGGTCGCGATTGTTCAGCCCGATGATCCGGGCCCGCGTCCCGAGCGCCCGCTCGAGCTCGCGCTCGTCGTGCGCCTCGACGAGCGGCTCGAGCCCGAGCTCGAGCGCCTGCTCGACGAGCCGGGCCAGGCGCCGGGCCGGGTGGAGGACGGCGAGGAGGAGCACGAGATCGGCGCCGGCCGCGCGCAGGAGCGGCAGCTGGCGCTCGTCGACGACGAACTCCTTGGCCAGCACGGGCAGGCTCACCGCCGCCCGGATCGCCTGCAGGTCCGCCACCGAACCGCCGAACCAGTGCGGTTCGCACAGGACGGAGATCGCGGCCGCCCCGCCGGCCGCATACGCCCGGGCGCGCGCGACCGGGTCGTCGGCAGGGGCGGCGATCAGCCCGGCCGACGGGGAGCTGCGCTTCACCTCGGCGATCACGTGCAGGCCCGGGGCGGCGAGTTGGAGGGCAGCCGGGCGCGGGGCCGGTGCGGCCGCGGCGGCCCGGGCCAGCTCGGCGAACGAGCGGCCGGCGAGCTCGGCGGCGAGATCGGCCTTCCGGCGAGCAGCGATCGCCGCGACGACGTCGCGGCCGCCCCGCCGGCGGGGTGCCGTGGCGCCTGGCCTGCTGGCGATGGCGGGCGTCATGCGGGCGTCTCCTCGATGGCGGCCCGTCGCCGGTCCGCCTCCTGCTTCTCGGCCCGCAGGCGCTCGAGGAGCGAGCGGGCGGCGCCGGTGTCGATCGTGTCGGCCGCGAGCGCGATCCCCTCCTCGATCGTCGCCACCCGGCCGGCCACGACGAACGCCGCGCCGGCGTTCAGGAGGACGACGTCGCGTCGCGCCCCGTCGTCGCCCTCGAGCACCCCCTCGACGAGTCGCGCGTTCTCGGCCGGCGTCCCGCCGGCGAGCGCGGAGGTCGGGGCGGCCCGGAGGCCGAGGGCGCTGGCGACGACCTCCCGGCGCTCGACGCCGTCCGGGCTGACGTCGTACAGGACGCCCGTGCCATCGAGCGGCAGCTCGTCGACCCCCGCCCCGTGGACGACGAAGGCGCGCTCGTCGCCGAGCAGGCGGAGGACCTCGGCCAACTTGGGCGCGGCGACCGGATCGCCCGAACCAACGAGCAGGCGCCGGACGCCGGCCGGGTTGGTGAGCGGGCCGAGCAGGTTGAACGCGGTCCGGATGCCGATCTCGCGGCGGGTCGGGCCGGCATGGCGCATCGCCGGATGGAAGCCGGGCGCGAAGAGGAAGGCAAAGCCGATCGTACGCAGCGCCTCACCCGCCGAGGCCGCGTCGTGATCGGTCCGGACACCGAGCGCCTCGAGCGCGTCGGCCGAGCCGGAGGCCGAGGTGATCGCGCGGTTGCCGTGCTTGGCGACCGGCACCCCGGCCGCGGCGACGACGAGCGCCGAGGCGGTCGAGATGTTGAACGTCCCGCTCCGGTCGCCGCCGGTGCCGACGGTGTCGATCGCCCCCGACGGGGCCTCCACCCGGACGACCCGCTGGCGCATCGCGGCGGCGAACCCGGCCAGCTCCTCGGTCGTCTCGCCGCGCATCCGGAGCGCGACGAGGAGGGCCGCGAGCTGCGAGGGGGTCGCCTCGCCGTCCATAACCGCACCCATCGCTGCCCGGGCCTCGGCCAGGGCGAGCGTGCGACCCTCGACGACCGCGGCCAGGGCCTGGCGGACGATCTCGCTCATCGGCCGATCCCTGCCGCCGCCGTGGCGTCGCTGGCCGGAGCGGGCCCGTCGCTGGCCGTCGCCGCTTGGTCGCCCGGCACGGGCTCTTCGCCGCCGAGCACGGGCTCTTCGCCGCCCGGGACGGGCTCGCCGCCGTCCGGGACCGACTCGGCCAGCCCCTGGGTCGCGAACGAGCCGGACGCGGCGTCGAGCCGCGACGCCTCGCCCTCGCCGGCCAGGCGCAGGAAGTTCGCCAGCAGGTGCGGGC
>CAYMBB010000143.1:0-3728 GCA_964388515.1 uncultured Anaerolineaceae bacterium | reverse complement strand
CGCGACGCCTCGCCCTCGCCGGCCAGGCGCAGGAAGTTCGCCAGCAGGTGCGGGCCCTCGGGGGTGAGGACCGACTCGGGGTGGAACTGGACGCCCTCGAGGGGCAGCGACTCGTGGCGGATACCCATGACGACCGCGTCGACCTCGCTCGATGCGGTCACCTCCAGCTCCGGCGGGAGGGTGGCCCCATCCACACACAGCGAGTGGTAGCGCGCCGCCTGGAACCCGGGGCTCATCCCGGTCAGCAGGCCGCGGCCGTCGTGGCTGACCGCCGACGCCTCGCCGTGGACGAGCGTCGGGGCGCGGACGATCGCCGCCCCGAACGCGGCGGCCAGCGCCTGCATGCCGAGGCAGACCCCGAGCAGGGGCACTCCTCGGCGTGCGGCGACCCGGATCGCCTCGACCGACACGCCGGCGGTCGAGGGGTCGCCCGGACCGGGCGAGACGACGATCCCGCGCAGGTCGGCCGCCGGGTCGGTCGCGAGGGCGTCGATCCCGGGCCCGTCGATCGCGTCGTTGCGCAGGACGCGGACGGTCGCCCCGGCCGCCTGGAGCGCCTGGACGAGGTTGAAGGTGAACGAGTCGTAGTTGTCGATGACGAGGATCATGGCCGGCCCTCCAGCGCCGGCGCGGCGCCGTTCCGTCCGCTTGCCTCCGCCGGCCCGCTGCCCGTGCCCGCACCAGCCTCAGCCCCGCCGCCGTTGCCGACCGCCGCCGGGCCGACCGCGGCGCCGTTTCCGGCGGCCAGCTCGATCGCCCGCCGGAGCGCGGCGGCCTTGTGCTCGGTCTCCTCGAACTCGCGCTCGGGGATGCTCCCGGCCACGATCCCGGCACCGGTGTGGACGTGGGCCAGGCCGCCCTTGAGGACGGCGCTCCTGATCGTGATCGCGGTGTCGAGGTTGCCGTCGTAGCCGAGGTAGCCGACGGCCCCGCCGTAGAGGCCGCGCCGTTCGCCCTCGGCGGCGGCGATCAGCTGCATCGCCCGGACCTTCGGTGCCCCCGAGAGCGTGCCGGCCGGGAAGACGCTGCGTAGCGCGTCGAGCGCGTCCAGACCCGGGGCGAGCCTCGCCTCGACGTGGCTCACGAGGTGGAGGACGTGGCTGTAGCGCTCGACTTCCATGTACTTCGTGACCGCGACCGTGCCCGGCCGGGCGACCCGCCCGAGGTCGTTGCGGCCGAGGTCGACGAGCATGACGTGCTCGGCCCGTTCCTTCGGGTCGCGCTGGAGCTGCTCGGCGAGGAGCGTGTCCTCCTGGGGCGTCGCCCCGCGCGGCCGCGTGCCCGCGATCGGGTGGGTCGTCAGCCGGTCGCCCTCGACCTGGAGCAGGAGCTCCGGGCTCGCCCCGACGACCTCGTAGCCCGGCGTCCGGACGAAGAACAGATACGGGCTCGGGTTCACCCGTCGGAGGGCTCGATAGAGGGCGATCCCGTCGAGCGGCCGGCCGGCCCCGTCGCGCGGCAGCTCGATCGACTGGCGTCGGGCGAGCACGACCTGGATCGCCTCGCCGGCCGCGATCGCCTCTTTAGCGACCTCCACGGCGTGGATGTACTCGGCGCGACCGAGGCTGGTCTCGACCCGGGTCTCCCCGATCGCGGGCGTCGAGCCGGAGCCGAAGCCGGCACCGCGCACCGAGTCCGGGGCCGGGCGTCCCTGGCCGGGGGCCGCCCCGACCAGCTCGGCGGGGCTCGGCCGGGACGTCCGCTCGAGGGCAGCGAAGATCGCCTCCTCGGCGACACGGTAGCGGCCCTCGAGGTCCGGGGCGTCGGTGTGGAGGGAGGCGATCGCGCTCAGGGTGTGGGTCAGGTGGTCGAAGACGAGGACGAGGTCGGTCTCGATGAACGACGCCAGCGGAACCTCGACCGGGTCGCGCTCCGGGAGCGGGACGGTCGGCTCGAAGACCGAGACGGCGTCGTAGGCGAGGGCGCCGACGGCGCCACCGGTGAAGCGGGGCATCGCCTCGACCGGGAGGACGCGGCGGCGCGGAACGAAGGCCCGGAGCGCGGCCAGCGGGTCGCCGGCCGGGGTGGTCTCGACCGGCAGGTCCGGCTCCCACTCCCGGACGCCGACCGGCCGCGACTGGACCCGGGCGATCTCGCCGCGGACCTCGAGCAGCCGCCGCGGGCCGACGCCGAGGAAGCTGTAGCGCCCGAGCCGCTCGCCGCCCTCGACCGACTCGAGCAGGTAGGCCGGCCGGCCGTCGTCGAGGCGCAGGAAGGCGCCGATCGGGGTCTCGAGATCCGCGTCGCGGGTGGCCCGCAGCAGGATCGTGTCGGCGCTGCCGGCCAGGCGCTTCGCCTGGCCGAGACTGAGCGGATCGATGAGCGGCATCTTCCAGTAGCCTCCGGGACCGGCGGTTCGTCGGGCTCGCTGCTCGCGCTGCCGGCCCGAGAATCAGAACGACCTTTCGTCTCCGGGACGAAAGGTCGAAAACCCTCCGCGGTGCCACCCTCATTCGGCGATGCCGCACTCACCTGACCGACGGGTCGGGCTCGAGTGTCTCCACCCGGCCGATCGGCGCTGCCCTCTATCGCTGGCGCTCTGCGCCGGAGCCTACTGGTCCGGCGGCTCGCCCGCCGTTCGTTCGGTCCGGAGGCTCCCGGGTCCATTCACCGCCGTCGTCGCCCCGGTTTCCACCAGCCACCGGGTCTCTCTGCCGACGCCTCGACGGGTACTCGTCCCGATCATCGCCCGCTCTTCGTGCTGTGGCCGGGAGTATGGAGGGCCGCCCGCGGGCTGTCAAACGCGTGTACTCGTTCGGTGCCTCCGTTACACCTCGACCCCCAGCGAGGCCAGGAACTCGGCCGGTGGCGCCGCAGCACGCTCGGCCAGTGACGCCGCAGCGCACTCGGCCGGTCGCCAGCGGCGCACAATGGCAGCCAAGGAGGCCTGCCCGTGAGCGACTACCGCTTCTTCCGCGACCTGCGCGCCGAGGTGACGATCCCGGACCAGGGGATCCTCAGCCGGACGCTCTACAGCGACGATCGGCTGAATGTCACGATCTTCGGCTTCGACACCGGCCAGGAGCTCTCCGAGCACACCTCGACGAAGGCCGCGATCATCGAGGTCATCGAGGGCCAGGCGAGGGTCGTCCTCGGGCAGGATGAGCACGAGGCCGGGCCGGGATCGTGGATCCACATGCCGGCCGGCCTGCGCCACGCGATCGAGGCGCGGACGCCGATGATCATGCTCCTGACCCTGCTCAGGGACGGCGCCGGCTGACGGAGATCCGTGCGCCGCCGGTGGTGCCGTGGATCACGGCCTCAGAACCCGGGAAGGACCCGGATGCCGAAGCGCCGAGCGGCCTCACGGACCGTGCGGTCGTCGATCGGATCGTCGTCGAGGACCGGCCAGTCGCGCTCGCCTGCTTTCCCGAACACGGCGATCCCCACCAGGCGAAAGGCCGGATCGTGCCGCAGGTGATAGCGGATCCCGTCGAAGCCCGCCCTGGCAAGTGCGCCGGCCCACGCCTGCGAGCAGTCGTAGTCCGACGCCGAGCCGAGCTCGGCGGTCACGCCGAACATGGCGGCGCGTTCGCTCAGCAAGTCGGCGAGGCGGAGTGAGTGCGGACGGCGCAGACGCGCGATCCGACGGGTCGTGATCTCCGGCTCCGGGATCAGCCCGCCGGCGAAGCCGCGAAAGACCTCGATGAAAGCTCCGATCGGGCTGTCGGCGAGGTAGCAGGTCCCGGCCGGCGCGGGAAGATCGAAGCGCTGGCCAAGATCGGAGC
>CAYMBB010000142.1:1942-6783 GCA_964388515.1 uncultured Anaerolineaceae bacterium | reverse complement strand
GCGCGACGGAGTAGCGACCGGCCTCGCCGGATCGTCATCGCGGAGGGGCTGGTCGTGGAGCCGGCACGTCCCGTGGAGGGGTTCTTCAGCCGGGGCCAGCCGGTCGCGGTCGCGGCCGTGCGGTTGATGCTCGGCTCGCACCCGCCGCACGCGGTCCTGCTCGTCGGGCCGCCCTCGGTGGGCAAGACGACGCTCGCCCTCGACCTCGCGGCCGGCCGGCTGTGCACCCACCCGGAGGCGGCCCGCCGGCCCTGCCGGACCTGTCGCGGCTGCCGGCTCGTCGCGGCCGGGAACCACCCGGACCTTCACCGGCTGGCCCCGGGCGGCGCCGGCCGCCAGATCGTGATCGGCGAACCACCGCCCGCCGATCCGGCGCCCGGCACGATCCGGCACCTCATCGGGGAGCTTGCCCTCCTGCCGGTCGAGGGCGGTGCCCGGGTGGCGGTCATCGAGCAGGCCCAGCGGATGAACGAGGACGCGCAGAATGCGCTGCTCAAGACGCTCGAGGAACCGCCGGCCGGGGTGACGATCGTGCTCTGCGCCGACGACGAGGACCGGCTCCTGCCGACGGTTCGCTCTCGCTGTGCCCGGGTCCGGCTCGGACCGGTTTCCCGCCGCGAGATCGAGGCGCTGCTCGTGGAGCGCGGGGTCGCCGACCCACCGACGGCGGCCCGGCTGGCCCGGCTGGCGACAGGCCGCCCCGGTCTCGCATTCGCGTACGCCCTCGCGCCGGAGGCGGTCCAGGTGCGCGAGGAGCTGGCCCGCTCGCTCCTCGATCTCCTGGCCGCGCGACGGTCGGGTCGGCTGGCCGCCATCCGTCAGCTGCTCGCTCGTGTCTCGGAGCTGGTGGCGGCACTCGATCACGCTCTGGGCGGGGAGCCCACTGCGGTCCCGGCGGTCGGGTCGGACGTCCCGGACGCCGCGGACGCGCCGGAGGCTCCCGGGCGCCGGACGACCGCGGCCGAGCGGCGCCGGTCCGCGCTCGCCCTGCTCGACGTCTGGCGCGACCTTGCCCGCGATCTTGCCGTCGTCGCCCGCGGGGCGCGCTCCGGTCTTCGCGACCCCGGGCTGCTCGACGATCTCGAGGCCGCCGCCGGTGGGGTCGACCCCACGGCCGCCGCCGCGTTCCTGGCCCGCCTTGAACGCACCGCGGGGCTGATCGAGGCGAACGCGAACCCCGAGCTCGCCCTCGACGTCCTCGTCCTCGCCTGGCCCGATGCCGCAGTCGCCTGACGGACCGTCGCCGGGCGGCGCCGTCGACCCGGCGGATCGCCCCGCCCGTCTCGAGGCCGTCGTCCGGGGTCGCGTCCAGGGGGTCGGATATCGCTACTTCGTTCTCGACGAGGCGGCCCGGCTCGATCTTCGGGGCTGGGTGGCGAACGAGTTCGACGGCTCCGTGCGCTGCGTCGCCGAGGGGCCGCGAGCGGTGCTCGAGCGCCTGCTCGTCTCGCTCCGGGCCGGGCCGCCGATGGCCCGGGTCGAGTCGGTCACAGTCACCTGGTCGACCGCGACGGGCGAGTTCGCCGATTTTGGCATCCGCGCCGGCGGCCATCGGGGCGACTGACCTCGGCCCTGGGCGCGGCTGCCGGCCGGCGCGGCTGCCGGGCGGCGCAGCTGCGGAGCCGCCCGCCGCGAACCGGCCGACGCGGAACGGCCGCTACGGCAGCGCGTTGATCAGCCCGCCGTCGACCGCCGTGAACGTCCCGGTCTGGTAGGCCGCCTGCTCGGAGCAGAGATAGGCGACGAGGCTGCCGAGCTCCTCCGGCCGCCCGTAGCGTGCGGCCGGGATGGCCGCGATGCTCTCGCTCCGGATCCGCTCGAGCGGCTCGCCGAGTCGCTCGGCCCGGGCCCGATCGAGGCTCTCGATCCGCGGTGTCTGGATCCGGCCAGGCAGGACGCCGTTGATCGTCACTCCGTCCGCGGCGACCGTGCGTGCCGCCGTCTTCATCCAGGCCGCGAGCGCGCCCCGCCCCGCGTTCGAGTAGACGAGCTCGGGGATCGGCTGACGCACCCCGGAGGAGAGGATCGCCACGATCCGGCCCCAGCGACGCTCGCGCATGCCCGGCAGGAGGAGGGTGGCGAGCTCGATCGGGGTGATCGCGAGGAGCTGGAAGGAACGGGTCCAGCCGGCCCGGTCGGTGGCGGTCGGATCGACCGGCGGCGGTCCGCCGGCGTTGAGGACGAGGATGTCGACCCGACCGAGTTCGGCGAGGGCCGCCCGGGCCACCCGCGGGGCGGCCTCCGGATCGGCGGCGTCGGCGGCGATGACCGAGACCTCGGTCTCATACCGGTTCCGGAGGTCGGCCGCTACGCGCTCGAGCGAATCCACGTTGCGCGCCCAGATTGCGAGCCGGCAGCCCTCCGCGGCGAGCCATTCGGCGGAGGCGCGCCCGAGCCCCGAGGATGCGCCCCCGACGAGCGCCGTTCGACCGTTCAGCCCCAGGTCCATGCCGTCCTCCTCGCTGGCTCGCTCATCTCGCCGGTCCCGGCGCCGGCCCGTCGCGGGACGCGCCCCGCCGCTTCGCCCAGCGGCCGTGCCGATCCGGCGCCTCGCGTCCGCCGGGCGCGCCGATCTGACGCCGCACATGGTGCCACGGTGCACGGCGTCCGGGCGGTCCCGGCAGCCCATCGCCCCCGGTCGGACCGCCGTGTCGCCGGCCGAACCGGCGCAGGTAGCCCGTTCGGCGTCCCCGGACGGGACGAGAGCGTCATGGCGGACGGGGCTGCCGGCCCGGCATCGTCGGCATGATGAACCCCGAGTCGTCGCCGGCCGATGAGCTCCCGGCGCTCTACCGGCTGATCCTCGACGGCGTCGCCGTTCTCGAACGGCGTGGCGCCCGGCTCGAGGCGGATCGGATCCGGCGCGCCGCGATCGAGGCCTACTCGACCGCCTGGGACGAGACCCAGCTCCGGGTCCTCGAGCAGCTCGCGATGCGCTGCCGGCTGGCGGTCGAGGCGCTCGACGGTCCGGCCGACGGGCGCCCGCGCCCGGATCCACGCCCGGGTTGACCTCGACCGCCCGGCCGGGCAGCACCGGGCCCTCGGGCGCTACCCTTGGGCCATGACGGAGTCGACGCTCGCCGAGGTCGTGGCCCGCGTGATCGCCGCCCTCGAGCGCCTGGCGACGCTCGGCGAGGAGGTCGAGGACGAGTGGCAGTACGTGACCGACCTCGTCGCGGTCTACCGCGGCCGGCTCGGCCAGGTCGCGGCGGCTCGCGGCGCCGAGCCGGTGACGCCCGAGGCGGTCCGCGCGATCGACCTAGCGATCGAGGAAGCCGGGCTGATCAGCGATCCTCATCGGGCGATCGACTGGCTCTCGACCCTGCCCCAGATCGTCCTGTTCACGCTCGGCGAGTCTGCATGAGCTGGTTTGCCAAGCCCGTCCGCCGGTCCGCCAGGCTCGTCCGCGGGTCCGTCAGGCCCGTCTCCCGGTCCGTTGGGCGGTCCCTGAGGCGCCGCCGCCGCATCGTCCGGCGGCTCGCTCCCCGGGTGGCCAGGGAGTGGCCCCGGTGAGGTTCCAGGACGCCGCCCCGGACGCCCGTCACGTCGTCTACGCGGGGATCCAGGCCGACCCACTGGTCGGGCGGGTGGCCACCCTCCTGGCCGACGCGAATCTCGGCCAGCGGCTGATGGCCCGGGCGGTGATGAACGGCCAGCGGACCGACCCGTCAACCTGGCGGGCGATCTTCCCGTCCCTCTTCGATCCGTCCGACCCCGCCCTCCAGGTCTCGGAGGCGCTCCTCGAGGCCTGCCTCGCGGTCGCCGAGCGTGGCGAGCAGGCGCGCAGCCAGTACCGGGGCGCGATCGTCGAGTCGCTTGCCGCGCTCCTGCTCGCCCGCCGGTCGCCGGCCGTCCGCCGGGAGCGCCGGATCCTGTTCGACGGCGTGCGGGCCGAGATCCACCCGTACGACGTCACGGTCGAGGAGCCCGGCTCGGCCGAGGTCTACGACTGCAAGTGGGGCGCCCGGGGGATCAACGCCGACGTGCTCGACCAGCTCGACGACGCCCGCCGTCACGCCGCGGACGAGGGCGAACCGCTGGCCGTCGCGCTCGTCGTCTTCGACGCCCGACGGTCGTGCCTCGTCCGCCTGGCGCGTCAGACGGTCCGCCGAGAGGGGATCGGCCTGGTCACGGTCGAGACGCTCGACCGGCTCGCCCGCCGTCGCGTCCCGGCCGGCGGTCCGACCGAGCCGCCCGGCCGCACGCCGGCCGGCCCTCCGTCCACGCCCGGGTCGAGCGCCCGATGACCGACGACCAGCTCCGGGCGCTCACCGTCCGCTACCGGGTCCGCTTCGACGAATGCGGCCCGACCGGAACGCTGCGTGCGGCGGCCTACCTGCGCTACGCCCAGGACGTCGCCTGGATCCACTCGGAGCGGCTGGGCTACGACCGGGACTGGTACACGAGGCGCGGGATCGCCTGGCTCGTCCGGGGCGTCGAGCTCGAGCTGCTCGAGCCGGTCCGGACCGGGCAGGAACTCGATGTGACGACCCGGGTGATCGGCTTCCGGCGCATCTGGGCCCGGCGCCAAACGGACGTTCGGACGGTCGACAGTCGCCTCGTCGCTTGGGCCCTGACCGACTGGGTGCTGACCGACCGCCAGGGGCAGCCGACCCGGGTGCCGGCCGAGTTCCCCGAGCGGTTCGGCCTCGCAGCAGCCCCGTTCAGCCCGATCCGGGTCGCGCTCCCGGCGCAGCCGCCTGACGCCCTCGAGGTCCGCTTCGCCGTCCGCTACCAGGAGCTCGACCCGATGGGCCACGCGAACAACGCCGCCTACCTCGAGTGGATCGACGAGCTCGTCCGGGCATGGGCCGGCCCGGGTGCGCCCGACCCGGGTGCGC
>CAYMBB010000142.1:0-1842 GCA_964388515.1 uncultured Anaerolineaceae bacterium | reverse complement strand
CCCGGGTGCGCCCGACCCGGGTGCGCTCGGTCCCGGCGCTGTCGACCCGGGCGCCCCGCCCGACCCGACCGCGCGCTTCCCGCGCCGGTACCGGCTCGAGTACCTCGCCCCGGTCGGGCCGGCGTCAGCGCTCGTCGGGACGGCCTGGGCGGACGGTGACGGCGTCGCCTGCCGCCTCTCGGACGAGGCCGGCGCCGAGTGCTCCCGCGCCCGGCTGGGGCCGGGCTCGGCCGACGGACCACCGTGGTCGGCCGATCGACCGCCGCCCACCACCGCCCTCGTCACCGATCCCACCCCCTGACAGGACTCCCGGGTCATCCCCGCCTGGGACGTGCGCGCATGCACCGCCCATGTGGCCAGGGAGTACCACCCGGGTCGTCCCGGACGATGACGATCCGCCCATGGCGACTGCGGCTCCCAGCCCCGAGACTTCCGGTGGGCGCGTCCGCGTCCGGGGGCCGCAGCAGCGCCGCGAGCGCTCGAGGGAGACAACGTCCGCATGGATCTGCCGTTCCAGACCAGCCTCGCGATCGGCGTTCTCGCCCTGGCACTCGTCGGGGCGCTGGCGGGCACGGCCGGGTACGCGGCCACGATCGAGCGCCGCCAGCGAGAGCGGATCGCCGCGCTCCTCGAGCGCTTGGCCGAGACGGCTGACCCGCGCCAGCTCGTCAGCGACGCGGGCCTGCGCGATGCGCGCCTGCGGTCCGGATTCGAGCGACTGGCCCAGCGGATCGCCGAGGCCTGGACGATGGCCACGACCGACCTCCTGACCGGGATCCCCAACCGCCAGGCGCTCCTGGCGCGCCTGCGCGACGAGATCGAGCGGACGACCCGCTACCAGCACCAGCTCTCGATCGTCCTGATCGACATCGACCACTTCAAGCGCCTGAACGACGCCTACGGGCATGCGGCCGGGGACCTCGTCCTCCGCCAGGTCGCCCAGACGCTCGCCCCCAGCCTCCGCTCGGTCGACGCCGTCGGGCGCTACGGGGGCGAGGAGTTCATGGTCGTGCTGCCCGAGACCTCCGCCGATGCCGCGGCCTCGATCGCCGAGAAGCTGCGCCGGATCGTCGCCCGCCAGAAGGTCAGGCTCGAGGACGGCAGTCGCGTCCAGGTGACGATCAGCGCCGGCGTCGCGGGCGGGCTGGGATCGCACCTCCGGCTCGATGCCTTGATTCGGGACGCCGACGCGGCGCTCTACTCGGCCAAGGCACTCGGCCGTAACCAGGTCTTTGTCTTCCACGAGGTCGAGGACGACAAGCTCGTGCCCCGGGCCGCGATCGCTCCGGCGGCACGCGATCACGCCTTGAACGTCGGACGGTCGGCGCTTGGCGCGGCCACGAAGTCGCTCGAGGACCTGCTCGGGTTGCGCGCCCCGTGGGCCGGCCGTCCGTCGACCCTGATCGCGGAGACGGCCAGCCTCGTCGCCCGTTCGCTCGGCCTGCCCGACGGCGAGGTCGAGCGGATCCGCACCGCCAGCCTCCTCCACGACCTGGGCAAGCTGGCCATCCCCGACGAGATCCTGTCCAAGCCGGGCGCGCTCGACGAGCCCGAATGGCGGATCGTGGCCGAGCATCCGAAGATCGGCCAGGTCGTCCTCGAGCAGGCGGGCGCGCTGCGGGACGCGGCGACGATCGTCCTCCACCACCACGAGTGGTTCGACGGTCGAGGCTACCCGCACGGGCTGCGCGGCCAGGAGATCCCGGTCGGGGCCCGGATCGTCGCCGTCGCCGACGCCTACGAGGCGATGGTCGCCGGGCGGCCATACCGGGCCGCGATCTCCCATGAGGCGGCCCTGGCCGAGCTCGAGCGCCAGGCGGGCGTCCAGTTCGACCCGGAAGT
>CAYMBB010000141.1:3959-6791 GCA_964388515.1 uncultured Anaerolineaceae bacterium | reverse complement strand
GGCGTTTCGGAACGCTGAACGCGCGGGCCGATGGACGTCGCCTGCGTGGCGCCTGTGGCCGGTCGCCGGCGACCGCGCGCGCACTCGTCGGCCTCGCCGGGCGGGCTGCGCTGTCCGCCCGCGGCACGACCCGGCTGCTCCGGGTGGCGCGCACGATCGCCGATCTGGCCGCCGATGGCGCGGTCAGGCGGGAGCATCTCGAGGAGGCGGCGCGCTTCCGCTCGCCCGGGGCGGCGGGCGCGCTCCGCGCTCGAGCGCTCTGATGCTCGGCGTCGGGCGGACCGGGCCGCGTCTCGATCCCTCGGCCGGGCCGGACTCAGCTCGCCCGGCCACGGACGTCGCGCCCGCGTCCTCGATCCGGCTGGTCGACCCGGCGCCGGACGAGCGCGACGCCTGGGCGATCCTCGCCTCGGTCGTCGGTCTCGGCCCGCTCACCTTCGCCGAGCTGGTGACGAGGTTCGGCTCGGCACGCGCCGTGGTCGAGAGTGCCCGCAGACCGGGCGCGCCGCGTCGCTTCAGCGGACTGCGCAGCCTCGCCGAGCCGGAGCGGCCGCTCCTCGGCTCGGAGCTCCTCGATCGGCTCCTCGAGGCGGTGGCCGAGGGCGAGGCGCTGTTGGAGCGGATGCGGACGCTCGGTCTCGAGGTCCTGACGCTCGAGGACGAAGGATACCCGGCGCGCCTTCGGGCGATCGAGCTGCCGCCTCCGGTCCTGTTCGTGCGCGGCGATCCGGCCGCGCTCTCGCAGAGGCACGCCGTCGCGGTAGTGGGCACGCGGCGTCCCTCGGACGCCGGTCGGCGGGTGGCGGCCCGGATCTCGTCGGCGCTCGCACGTCTCGGGGCGGTGGTCGTCTCCGGGCTGGCCGTCGGGATCGACGGCGCCGCCCATGCTGCCGCGGTCGCCGAGGCAGGACGGACGGTGGCGGTGCTCGGTGGTGGTCACGGCCGCGTCTTTCCCCGGTCCCACACCCGCCTGGCGGACGAGATCGTTGCCCGTGGCGGGGCCGTCGTCTCGGAGCTCGCCCCGGAGATGGAACCGACGCGCTGGACATTCCCGCGCCGGAACCGCCTGATCAGCGGCCTCACCGACGCGACGGTCGTCGTCGAGGCCGGAGTGCGGAGCGGTGCCCTGATCACCGCCGACTGGGCGCTCGAGCAGGGCCGGGAGTGCTTCCTCGTGCCCGGCGGGCTCGACGCCCCGGCCTCGAGCGGCTGCCTCTCGTTCCTGCGCACCTACGGAGGGGTGGCCAGGATCGTGGCCGGCGTGCCGGAGCTGCTCGAGGACCTCGGCCTCGCCGGCGACGGTACCGACCGGGCACCCGATGGTCGCCGCGCCGGAGCGCGCCAGCGGTGGAGCCCGGTCGCCGTCCTGGCCGAGCTGGGCGCGACGGAACGGCTCGTCGCCGAGGCGCTGGTCGCCGGCCGGGCGACCGTCGACGAGCTCGTGGCGGTTAGCGACCTCCCGGTCGCCTCGGTCCTCGGCGTGCTCACCCTGCTCGAGATGCGCGGTCTCGTGGTCGGGGCCTACGGGCGGTACCAGCCGGCCGGCCGTCTGGCCGGCGTCGAGCCCCGGGCCGTCCGTCGCTGGCGCGCCGCCGGCGGGCGGACGTCGACGGTAGGTCCGCGAGCTGGCGGAGATCCGGCCGCGGTTGCCCCGCGCGGCGGCGGGGTGCTACCCTGACCCGGACCGCCGGAGCCCCCGCCGGCCGAGACAGGCCCAGCGCCGTCGACCCCCAGCCACGCGCCAGGAGACTGTCTATTGCGAACGCTCACCGCGGCGCTGCTCGCCGTGCCGGTCATTGTCCTCGTCTACCTCTCCGCCCTGCTTCGACGCTCGGTCGCGGCCCGGCTGGGCCTCGCGCTCGGGGTCGGGGCGCTGCTCGGGGTGGCGATGATCGGCACCGTGGTGCCGCCGGTGAGCACCGCCCGGCCGCCGGGCACGTTCGCGCCGGTCGCCGCGGTCCGGTTCGGGACGGACCTCCGCGTGAACCAGCCCCCGTACGGGCCGATCACGCTCGACTTCGCCACCCCGATGGACCAGGCGAGCGTCGCCGCTGCGCTGACGATCGATCCGCCGACCCAGGTCTCGCTGGCCTGGAATGCCGAGCGGACGCGGCTGGTCGTGACGCCGAGCTCAGGCTGGCGGCCGGCGACGTACTACACGGTGACCGTCGCCGCCACCGCCCGCGACACCGCCGGGACGACGCTCGCGGTCCCGGCCCGGGCAGCGTTCTTCATCCGGCCGGCGACGCGGGCACGGATCCTGGCCGACGCCACCGTCGGCGACAGGGTGCTTCCCGGGACCTCGTTCAGCCTCGCCTTCGACCGCCCGATCGACGTTGCCTCGGTGACGGCGGCCTTCTCGATCGAGCCTCCGGTTGCCGGCTCCTTCGCCCCGCCAGAGGGGCCGGCCGCCCCCGACCGGTTGAGGTTCGTGCCGGACACGCCACTTCGAGCCGGGACGACGTACACGCTCCGGCTCGCCGACTCGGCCCGGGACGCCGAGGGCGGCCAGCTCGCGCCGGTCGAGGCGCTGACCGTGGCGACCGTCGAGGCGCCGGGCGTCGTGCGTTTCCGCCCGCTCCGCGGCGCCCGGGACGTGGCCCGCGAGGCGACCGTCTCGGTCCGCTTCACGAGCCCGATGGACCGGCGCTCCACCGCGGCCGCTTTCGCGGTGACGACCGGCGGCCGGCCGGTCGAGGGCCGGATCAGCTGGGTCGAGGACGACACGGTGCT
This sequence comes from uncultured Anaerolineaceae bacterium, assembly GCA_964388515.1. Classification (GTDB taxonomy): domain Bacteria; phylum Chloroflexota; class Limnocylindria; order Limnocylindrales; family CSP1-4; genus JAKAHU01. The sequence goes on along the minus strand of CAYMBB010000141.1, from coordinate 4,058 downwards.
CGTCTTCGAGCCCACGGCCCCGTTCCCGGCCGGGGCGAAGGTGACGGCTGCGGTCAGCACGACCGCGCGGTCGCGCGACGGCGTGGCACTCGAGCGGGC
>CAYMBB010000141.1:0-3859 GCA_964388515.1 uncultured Anaerolineaceae bacterium | reverse complement strand
GGCGCGACCGGATCGGGCACCTGGTCGGCCGTCGAGACGTACTACCTGGGACTGATGAACTGCACCCGCCAGGGAGGCTGGGTGACCTCGTCGGGCGCCTGCTCGAGCCCCGGCGGGCGGGACGTCGCGCCGCTCGTGCTCGACGCCGGGATCTCGAGCCGGGTCTCCCGGCCGTACGCGAAGCTGCTCGCCACAGGCGACCTGTGCAGCCACTTCGTGGGCGGGACCCCGGGTGATCGCCTGAGCCGGGCCGGCTACACCAGCTATGACTGGGCCGAGAACATCGGCTGCCGATCCGGTGACCCGTTCGCGGCCGTCCTCGGTTCGCACCTGTTCTACCAGAGCGAGAAGCCCTGGAACGGAGACCACTACCGGATCCTGATGAACCCGCTCTACACCCGGGTCGGGATCGGGGTCTGGGTCAGCGCCGGGCGCGTCCGGCTCGTCGTCGACTTCTACCGCCCGTGACCGCCCCGGCCTCCGGCACCGGCCTTCGATGATCCACGACGTCGTCATTCACATCGCCAACGAGCAGCCGCTCCTGGCCGACCTGTTCGCCATGCCGTCGCCCGGTGACGGGGCGCTGATCTGCACGAACCTGCGGACGATGAACGGCCAGCGGCCGGTGTTCGTCGACCACATCGAGTCGACCTTCGTGTTCCCCCTGGCCACGATCCGATTCGTCGAGCTGCCGCCCGGCTCATCGGGCGCGGCGGCGCCCGAGGGCGGCGAGGAGCGAGCCCGGCTCGGGTCCGGGCCCGAGGTGCCGGGTGCCTCCGAGGCCGAGCCGGAGGTCGAGATCGACGAGGACTTCCTGCGCCGCGTTCGCGAGATCTGAGCGTTCCGGCGCGGGCCGCGCCGCCGCAGAGCGTTCACCCTCCAGGCGCGGGCGGGCCTCCTGGCGTCGAGAGCCCGTGCACTGGCCGGTGAGAGGCCGATGCTAGACTCCCCGACGACATGAGCACGAACCTCGTGGTCGTCGAGTCGCCGGCCAAGGCGAAGACGATCGAACGCTACCTCGGCCCGGGCTATCGCGTGCTGGCCTCCTATGGCCATGTCCGCGACCTGCCCGAGAACCCGGGCAAGGGCCAGTTCGGCGTCGACGTCGAGCACGACTTCCGGCCTGAGTACGTCGTCTCGGCGGACCGGCGCAAGCACGTCGAGGCGATCGCCCGGGCCGCCGCGCGGGCCGACACGGTCTACCTTGCGACGGACCTCGATCGGGAGGGCGAGGCGATCGCCTGGCACGTCGCCGAGGCGGCCGGCGTGCCGCCCGAGAAGATCCGCCGGGTGACGTTCAACGAGATTACCGAGAGCGCGATCCACGAGGCCTTCGAGCACCCCCGCCAGATCGATCGCAACCTCGTCGACGCTCAGCAAGCCCGCCGGATCGTCGACCGGCTCGTCGGCTACACGCTCAGCCCGCTCCTGTCGCGCAAGGTTCGCGGCGGCCTGTCCGCTGGACGGGTCCAGTCGGTCGCGGTTCGCCTGGTCGTCGAGCGCGAGCGCGAGATCGCCGCCTTCGCCGCCCGCGAGTACTGGACGCTCGAGGCGCTCCTGGCCGCGGCCGACGGGTCCCGGTTCAAGGCCGAGGTGGCCCGGATCGACGGCCGCCCGGTCGAGATCGGCGACGGCCAGACGGCCGAGCGGCACGCGACCGCGCTGCGCGGGCTGCGTCCGGTGGTGCGCAGTGTCCGGACGCGGACCCAGAAGCGCAGCCCCGCGCCCCCATTCACGACCTCGACCCTCCAGCAGGAGGCGAGCCGGAAGCTCGGCTTCAGCCCGAAGCGGACGATGTCGATCGCCCAGCGGCTGTACGAGGGTGTCGACACCCCTGATGGTCCGCTGGGTCTGATCACCTACATGCGCACCGACTCGACCGCGATCGCCGGCGTGGCGATGGGCGAGGCGCGCGAGGTCATCCGTGACCGGTTCGGCGAGCCGTACACGATGGCCAGGGGCCGGGTCTACCGGACGAAGGCAAAGGGCGCCCAGGAAGCCCACGAGTCGATCCGGCCGACGAGCTTCCGGCGCGACCCGGACTCGCTGCGGGCCGATCTGAAGCCCGAGGAGCTCAAGCTCTACCGGCTGATCTGGCAGCGCGCTCTCGCCTCGCAGATGGCCGCCCGGGAGCTCGAGACGACGACGGTCGAGCTGGAGGCCGCTCCGTACGAGCTGCGGGCGAGCGCGACCCGAACCCTGTTCGACGGGTTCGCCCGCGTCTACACCGAAGGTCGTGATGACGAGGAGAAGGCGGCCGAGGAGGAGGAGCGGCAACTGCCGGCCCTGGCCGAGGGTGAAGCGACCACGGTCGTCGAGGTCACGCCGAGCCAGCACTTCACCGAGCCGCCGCCGCGCTACACGGAAGCGACCCTGATCAAGGCGCTCGAGGAGTACGGGATCGGGCGCCCGTCGACCTACGCGGCCACGATCTCGACGATCCTCGACCGAGGCTACGTCCGGGTGGAGGATCGTCGGCTTCGCCCGGAACTGATCGGCGAGATCGTCACCGACCTGCTCGTCGAGCACTTCGGCGACTACGTCGACGTCGCCTTCACGGCCCGCATGGAGGAGGAACTCGACGAGATCGCCCGTGGCGAGCGGGAATGGGTGCCGCTGCTCCGCGAGTTCTACCGGCCGCTCCGCGAGCGGGTCGAGGAGAAGCGGCGCGAGCTCCGCCGGCGGGACTTCACGACGGAGGCCTCGGACGAGGTCTGCTCGCTCGGCCATCCGATGGTCATCCGCCTCGGACGCAACGGCCGCTTCCTCGCCTGCTCGCTCTATCCCGAGCACAAGGAGTCACGCCCGTTGCCGGGGGAGGAGGGTCCTCCGCTCGCCGGCGAGGGCGAACCCTGCCCCCAGTGCGAGGAGGGGACCCTCGTCGCCAGACGTGGCCGGTTCGGGGCCTTCGTCGGCTGCTCGCGCTACCCCGAGTGCGACTACATCCGGCGCGACGGCCCGCCGCCGCCGGCCCAGCTGCCGTTCGAGGTCCCCTGTCCCCGATGCGGCAGCGGTCACCTCGTGGCCCGCCGGGCCCGCCGGACCGGCAACGTGTTCTGGGGCTGCTCTGCCTACCCGCAGTGCGACTACACGACGAACTTCGAACCGGTCGGGGCGATCCACGACGCCGACCAGGGGCCCGTCGGGCGCAAGGGCGAGGGAGGGATCTGCCTGCGCTGCGGCGCGGCGATCAGCCTGCCGGAGGGGGAGGACCTCGTCGGCCGGGTGCTGGCCGGGGGACCGCCGGACCCGGCGGCGCTCGGCCGGCCCGGGCGCGGTGGTCGCCGGACGGGCGGCACGCGCACGTCACGATCGGCCGTCCGCCCGGCCGGTCGATCGCGGACCCGGCCGGCAGCAGCCGGGGCGACCGGGGCGGCCGGTGCAACCGTGCGCCGGGGCAGGACTGCGAGCGCGCCGGGCGAGTGAGCGACGACCCCGCTCTCGAGCTGTTCCTGCGCAGCCTCGCGGCGCGCGACCTGTCAGTGAACACGCAGCGCTCGTACGCGACGGCCGTCGGGGCGTACCTGGACTGGCTCGCCACCCGCGGCGTCGACTGGCGCTCACCCGCCCGAAGCGACCTGCGTGCCTATCTCGCCCAGCTCGGCCTCGGTCACGCGCGCAGCTCGGTGGCCCAGCGCCTGGCCGCGATCCGCTCGTTCCATCGCTTTGCGGCCCGGGTCGGGTTGAGCGCCGGCGACCCGTGGGGGTCGCTCGCCACGCCGCGCCTGCCACGACGGTTGCCGCGGGTGCTCGAGGTGTCGGAGATCGAGCGTCTGCTTGCCGTCGCCGACGCGGACCTCGCCGCAGCCCCGGCCGACGACGGCGGGTTGCGGGTCGCCCTCGCCCTGCGCGACCGGGC
>CAYMBB010000140.1:0-6830 GCA_964388515.1 uncultured Anaerolineaceae bacterium | reverse complement strand
GTCGCTGTGGCCCCGGTCGGGCGCCCCGGTCGTGGACCAGGGTCAGGGGATCGGCGCCAGGTCGATCAGCGTGCTCCGCAGGGCGGGATGGCCGGGTGGGCGGTTGGCGTTGAAGACGGCCTGGAAGATCGTCCCGGAGACCGTCTTCACGCCGCCGGTGCCGTACAGGGTCACCGCCACGGCCCGGCCCGAGACGCCTGGGCGGGCGAAGGCGATCGCGGTCACCAGACCGACCGCGGTCCGCGGGTTCGCGGCCATGATCGCCGAGAAGGCCTCGATCGAGTAGGTCGCCGTCCGCCAGCTCGCCGACGGGGAGGCGGCGTCGTAGGGCGTGCCGTCGGGCGCCCGGTCGCTCGAGCCGCGGAGCTCCGGGACCGGCTTGCCGATCACCGTCCCGTCGGCCCGGGTCCAGACGAACTCGTTGCTCTCGGTCGCCCCGCCGTCGGCCGAGTGGAACGGCGTGTTCGCCACGCTCGAGCCGGCCATCAGGACCTGGCCGCTCGTGTCCAGGATCGCCTGGCTGACCGGTGGTCGCTCGACCAGCACGCCGCGGTAGACCTGGGAGCGCGTGTCGTCGTAGACGTCCCAGGGCGCGCTGGCGGGGCGGAGGCGGCGGAGAGCGTAGCTCCGGGCGGCGATCGCCTGGGCCTTCAGGGCCTCGGCCGGCCAGCGGTACGACATCTCGGCCGGGACGACACCGAGCAGGTACTGGTCGAGGCCGAGCTCGTTGATCGCGGTCACGCGGCTCGTCGTGATCAGTCGCACGGCGCCCCGGTAGACGTTCGAGGCGCTCGCCTTGAAGGTGACCTGGAGGAGCGTGTCCGGGGCGGCCGGACGAACGACGAGCGCGCCGGTGACCGGGGCCGACCACAGGGGCGTCCCGTCCGGGGCGAGGACGCTCGCCTGCCAGCCGGTCGGGCCGGGGGCGACGACCAGACCGCCGCCGGCGGGGAAGGCAGCGTCGACGCCGTCGATCGTCCACGGCCCGTTCAGGCCGACGATCCGGGCCGGCCGGTCGGGTGTGGGGGCGAAGTTCGAGACGAGCAGGACCCGGATCGGGGTGGCCGGATCGATCGCGGCGAGCGTCGTCGCCTGGTAGTAGTGGGCCAGGATCGTCGCCGCATCCTGCCCGGCGAGCGCCCGCCCACGGGCACCCCACTGCGACATCCCGACCCCGTGGCCATAGCCGCGGCCATAGAGCGTGATCGAGCCGGTGACCGGGATCGGGCCCGACGCGAAGACCGGCCCGGGCGGGACGGCCGGCGCCGGAGGCAGCGCACCGGCGGGGGTCGGGGAGGGCGTCGGCGACGGCGTTGGTGTCGGGGCCGGGGACGGCGTCGCTGTCGGTGTCGGGGCTGGAGTCGCGGACGGGGCGGCCGTCTCCTCGGCGCGGACGACGAGCGGGCTGCCCCCCAGCAGGAGCGCGGTCGCCAGGGCGACGACGAGGGCAGGCCCGACGCGGGGCGTTCGAAACGGGGAGACGGGCATGAAGTCCTCCGGCTGTTTGCCCGAGGATGCTCAGCCCGGTCGGGCCGAGCCATCACCCATCTCTCCTACGGTCGACCGGACCGATGGGCCGCCGTCGAACGCCCCCGACGACCTCAGCGGGCGGCGATCACCTCGATCTCGACCCGGTAGTCGGCGGCCAGGCGGGTGACCCCGACGGTCGCCCTCGTCGGCGGCTCGGTCGGGAAGTAGCGCCGGTAGACGGCGCTCATCGCCGCGAAGTCGTCGAAGTCGCGCAGGTAGACCGTCGTCCTGACCACGTCGCGGTAGTCCAGTCCCACGGCACGCAGGAGACGCCCGACGTTGTCGAGCATCTGCGCCGTCTCCGCCTCGATCCCGCCGGGTACCGCGCCATGGCTGCCAGGCGCCTCGCCGACCTGGCCGGCCAGGAAGACGAAGCCGTTCGCCTCGACCACCTGGGAGTACGGGGCGTCGCTGTCGGCGAGTCCGGGCAGGTTGGGCACGGTCCTGGGCATGGCTGACCTCCGTTCAGCTGGGGTCTCGAAGTCTACCGGGCCCGGGGATCGGCGGTGGCACCCGGCAGCGCGGCCGAGGCCGGCGCCGGAGTCCGGAGGACACCGGTATTGCGCGCCAGGCGGGCCGCGATCGCGGCCCCGATCAGCGCTGCCCGTGGTCCGAGCCGGCCGAGCCGGATGTCCGGTACGGCGACCCCCGCCTCGCTCGGCAGGAGCTCGGCGACGCGGCGGCGCAACGGCTCGGCGAGACCGGGGGCGGTCGTGATCAGACCGCCACCGAGGACGATGATCTCCGGGTCGAGGAGGGCCGCGAGCTCGACCACGAGCAGCGCCCAGCCCTCGATCGCCTGGCGCGCCGCGGCCTTGCCGCGCCGGTCGGCGACCTCCGGTCGGAGCTCGAGCGGCCGGGTGCCGTCGGTGAAGATCGCCGTCAGTCCCGTCCCGCTGACGAGGTTGTCGAGATGGACGTAGCCGGTCGGGGCGTCGGTCAGGCCGGCCCCGATCCGTGGCACGCGCGCCTCGCTGTCACGGCCGGTCACGCCGCGGTGGGCAGGCAGGAGCAGGCGTCCCGCGGCGCCGGCGGCACCGTGGGCACCGCGCACGATCCGCCCGTCGGACACGATCCCCAGGCTGATCTCCGAGTCGAGGAGCAGGAGGACGACGTCACGGGCTCCCCGCGCCGCCCCCTGGCGGGTCTCGCCCAGCGCGGCCAGGCTCGCGCTCCGGTCGATCAGGACCGGTGCCCCGAGCGCGGACTCGAGCGCCTCGCGCAGGTACGGCCCGTCGGGGACCCCGGGCGGGCGGGGGCCGGCGATCCGGCCGCGGGCGTCGACGTTGGCGGTCACCCCGATCCCGACGAGATCGATCCGCTCACCGGCCGGCACGGCCGCGCGAAGGGCGGCGACGAGGCCGGGCACGATGTTCGCTGGCCGCTCGCCGTCGGCGGTCGGGTCGAGGTCGGCCGTCCGGTACGTCGTCACCTTGCCCAGTCGACCGCCGAGGAGGGCGGCCACGCGGAGGCGAACCGGGCCGAGGTCGGCAACGACGACGAGATGCGGATGGCTGCGTCGCGTGAGCATCTTCCTCACCCGGGCACACGGCCCACTACATCATCGACGCCGCGCCCGTCGCCCGGCTAGGGCGAAACGGCCCATGACCATCGCCCATCCTGACCGACCCGCGGCCTCGTTCAGCGCCCGACGATCATCAGCGTGCCATGATCATCCCGCCGGCGTCCTGCCCGGCCGTTGGTCGCCGTCGGCAGCGCCGGGCCCGGGAGTCGACGATGATGCCCGTTCTGGTCGGGACGTCAGGCTGGCAGTACCGCGACTGGCGCGGCCGGTTCTACCCGCCCGGGCTGCCCCAGCAGGCATGGCTCGAGTACTACGCGGCCGCCTTCGCGACGGTCGAGTCGAACAGCACCTTCTATCGGTTGCCCGAGGCGACGACGTTCGAGGAGTGGGCGCGCCGGACGCCGGCCGACTTCACCTGGGCCCTGAAGATGAGCCGCTATCTGACCCACCTGCGACGGCTGCGCGAGCCGGCCGCGCCGGTCGAGCTGCTCCTCGAGCGGGCCGCTCGTCTCGGCCCGAAGCTCGGCCCGATCCTCCTCCAGCTGCCGCCCCGCTTCCCGGCCGATCCGGGCCGCCTCGAGGCGGCGCTGGCGCGGTTCCCGGCCGGCGTCCGGGTGGCGGTCGAGTTCCGCGACGAGAGCTGGTACGTCGAGGAGGTTCGGGCCGTGCTCGCCCGGCACGGGGCGGCACTCTGCCTGGCCGACCGGGCGGGCCCGCTGACGCCCGAGTGGCGGACGGCCGACTGGACGTACGTGCGCTTCCACGAGGGGCGGGGCCGACCCTGGCCGGCGTACGCCCCGGACGAGCTGGCGGCCTGGGCGGCGACCCTGGCCCGCGGCTGGGGCCCCGAGGCGGAGGCGTACGTCTACTTCAACAACGATCCGGGCGCCTGTGCCCCGGCCGACGCGGTCGACTTCGCCCGGGCCGCCGCGACGGCCGGGCTGCACCCGACGCGGGTCCCCGAGGTCCCGATCCGGCGCGCCGGGGCGTGAGGTTCAGCGGGCGCGACCGGCCCATTGCCGCTCGCGCGGGCTGCCCTTGCGGGTCGTCGGCTGGTGACGCCGGCCGGGTGCGGGGTGGTGGCCGCGCAGGGGGCGTGGTTCGGCGTTCCGGTCCGGAACGAACCCGTCCTCGACGGTCCACGGGATCGCCGTCCGGAGCATCCGCTGGATCGCCCGCAGCAGGTCGACCTCGTCGACGCAGACGAGCGAGATGGCCTGGCCCTCGGTGCCGGCGCGGCCGGTCCGGCCGATCCGGTGGATGTAGTCCTGGGGTTCGAACGGGAGCTCGAAGTTGACGACGTGGGGCAGGCCGTCGATGTCGAGGCCGCGGGCGGCGACGTCGGTCGCCACGAGGACCGGGACCTCGCCCTGCCGGAAGGCGTCGAGGGCACGGATCCGTTCGGCCTGCGGCCGGTCGCTGTGGATCGCCGCCGCCTTGATCCCCTCGCGCTGGAGGATCGCCGCCAGGCGGCTCGCGGCGAGCTTGGTGCGGGTGAAGACGAGGACCTGGCGGAGGTCGTGCTTGCGGATCAGGTGGGCGAGGAGCGCCTCCTTGCGGTCCCGGTCGACCGGGTAGACGAGCTGGTGGACGAGCTCGGTCGGGGTGTCACGGGGGGCGACCTCGACGACGACGGGCTGGTCGAGCAGGTCGCCGGCCAGGCGCCGGATCTCGTCCGAGAAGGTGGCGCTGAAGAGCAGGTTCTGCCGGCGCGCCGGCAGCAGGGCGAGGATCCGCCGGATGTCCGGCAGGAAGCCCATGTCGAGCATCCGGTCCGCCTCGTCGAGGACGAGGACTTCTACCTGGCCAAGGGCCACCGAGCGGGTGCCGAGGTGGTCGAGCAGGCGGCCCGGGGTGGCGACGAGCATCTCGACGCCGGCCCGCAGCTCCTTCGTCTGGGGGTCGATCGGGACGCCGCCGTAGACCACGGCCGAGCGGAGCGGGAGATGCCGGCCGTACGCCTTGACGCTCTCGGCGACCTGCATCGCGAGTTCGCGGGTGGGGGTGAGGATCAGCGCCCGGACCGGATGACGGGCCGGCGAGAAGCTCGTGTTCGCCTGGTGGCGGAGGCGCTCGAGGATCGGCAGGACGAAGGCTGCCGTCTTGCCGGTGCCGGTCTGGGCGGCGGCGAGGACGTCGCGCCCGGCGAGGACGTGGGGGATCGCCTCGGCCTGGATCGGGGTTGGTTCGGTATAGCCCTCGTCGGCCACGGCCTTGAGGATGTCGGCCGAAAGGCCGAGTTGGTCGAAGGTCAAGCGGTGCTCCTGGGATCCGCGACCGTCAGGCCGCGGTTGGACGCAGCATAAACGAAAGACGGGCCGGACCCACGTGACGGGCCGGGGCAGGCCGGCCCGGTGCGATCCGCGAACGACGCCCGGCCAGGCCCCGGGGCGGCGGGGCGCTAGCGGACCTCGACGAGCCTGAAGTGCCGCTCTCCGGAGGGCGTCCTGACGACCACGTCGTCGCCGGCGCGCCGTCCCATGAGCGCCCGACCGAGCGGCGAGACGTACGAGACCCGGCCCTCGGCCGGGTTCGCCTCGCTCGAGCCGACGATCGAGTACTCGAGCCTCTCCCCGCCCGTCTCGAGGACGACCGTCGAACCGACGATCACCTCGTGGGTCGTCGCCTCGTCGACGACGTGGGCCGTCCGCAAGATCGCCTCGATCGCCTGGATCCGGCCCTCGATGAACGACTGCTCGCGGCGGGCCGCCTCGTAGTCCGCGTTCTCGCGCAGGTCGCCGAGCTCCCGGGCGGCCTTGATCCGGGCCACGACGGCCGGGCGCTGGACGTCGCGCAGCTCGGCCAGCTCGGCCTCGAGCCGCTCGAGCCCGGCCGGCGAGAGGTACGTCGGCGCCGGCTTCGGGGGTTCCTGGGCGAGCGTCGTGCCCCGCGTCCGGCGTGCCGGCTGGCCGACGATCGCGCTGCCGGTGTCGGCGACGTGCCGCGCCACGGCCGCCCGGGTCCGCGGTCGGACGGTCGCCACCGGGCCCGTCGTCGCCGCCACCGGGGCCGGGCCGGTACGGCCGGTCGGGGCGCTGCGCCCGGCCGCCCTGACCTGCCCCGAGCCGGCCGCCGCGGACCCGACCGAGCGCCGGACCATCGTCGGGGCCGGCTCCTCGGCGGCCAGGAGCGAGCCGGTAATCCCGTGGTTCTTGCGCGTGCCGGTCGCCGACTCGAGGTTCGCGAACGGGAGGACGACCGACGGGTCGTGGAGCGCGGCCACCTCCGCCGGCGGCACTGCGGCGCTGAACGCGACCAGGAGCGCGTCCTCGTACTCCTCGACCGCGTCGGTCTCGGCCCACCAGATCCGGGCCTGGTCGAGGCCGCGGAGCGTCTTCAGCCAGTGTCCGCCGGAATGAGGACGGCGCGAGCCGAGATCGGTCGCGTAGAGCGCCCCGACTCGCGGCCCGAGCGCCCTGGCCGTCGTGCCGATGTAGAGGACCGTCTGGGAGGGGATCCAGAATCCGGCCAGCCGGCGCGCCAGCTGCCGGCCGTCGGGCCGCTCGCCGTCGAGGCGGAGCGTCGGCACGCGCTCGACCCACTGCCCGCAGATCGAGGCGTCGACCGGCGCGTGACCGAGCGGCTCGGGGAATTCGACGATGAACAGGCCGGGCTGGCGGCTGCGGACCTGGGCCCCCCAGCGAACGGGCCCGTCCGCCAGCAGACCGACGGTCTTCAACAGTTCGGCAGCACCTGGCACGCTCGCCTTCCTCCTCGTCTGTGCCGGTCGCACCGGGCGTCCGGTCCCGGCGAGAAGCTTATGCCGGCTGCGAGC
>CAYMBB010000139.1:0-6833 GCA_964388515.1 uncultured Anaerolineaceae bacterium | reverse complement strand
CGTCAGGCCCATGTGCGCGACGACGACGTCGGCGCCGGCCTCGGTCATCGCCCGCGCCTGGTCCTCGTCGAAGACGTAGGGCGTCGTCAGGAGCCCGAGCTCATGGGCCGCCCGGATCATCTCGACCTCGAGCGCGTAGCTCATCCCCGTCTCTTCGAGGTTCTGGCGGAAGACGCCGTCGCACAGCCCGACGGTCGGGAAGTTCTGGACCCCGGCGAAGCCGATACGCTTGAGCTCCTCGAGGAAAACCGGCATCAACCGGAACGGGTCGGTCCCGCATACCCCGGCCAGGACGGGCGCATCGCGCACGATGGGCAGGACCTCGCCGGCCATCTCGACGACGATCGCGTTGGCGTCGCCGTACGGCATCAGCCCGGCCAGGGAGCCGCGGCCGGCCATCCGGTAGCGGCCGGAGTTGTAGATGATGATCAGGTCCGCGCCCCCGGCCTCGGCGCACTTGGCCGACAAGCCTGTACCCGCGCCAGCGCCGATGATCACGCCTCCGTCTTCGACCGTCCGCTGCAGGCGGCGCAGCGCCTCGTTACCCGTCATGACCTTCCTCCCGGGTTGATCACTGGTGAACTGGCTCGCCAGGCGCGGTAGAGCGCATCGAGGCGCTCGGCCATCGCCCGGGCGAATGCCGAATCGTTGATGTCGGTGTCCATCTCGACCACCTCGACCCCGGGTCGCAGGCCGGCCTTGAGCTCGCGTACGAGCTCACCATCGGCCACCGGATCGTGGAACGGTTTGCCTTCAACATCGATCATCGACACGCCCTTGAGCGGAATGAAGACGGCCAGTGGGCCCGTTGCCCCGTTGAGCTTGCGGGCGATGATCCGGCCGAGCTCGGCGCATTCGGCGGGGGTCGTGCGCATCAGGGTCACCGACGCGTTGTGGACGTAGAGGTTTCGGTTCCGGAACGTCGCCGGGACGGTGTCGAGCGGGCCGAAGTTAACCATGTCGAGCGCCCCGAGCGAGACAACCTGGGGGATCCCGAGCTCACCGGCCGCCTCGAGCCGCTCCGGGCCCGCCGACAGGACGCCCCCCACCAGCTCGTCGGCTAGCTCGGTCGTCGTGACGTCCAGCGCCGCGGTGATGAAGCCGGCTCGCATGAGCGCCTCCATCGACCGTCCGCCGGCACCCGTGGCATGGAAAACGAGGACCTCGTAGCCGCGCTCCTCGAGCAGCTCCCGGGCAGCAGTCACGCATGGCGTCGTGACGCCGAACATCGTCGCCCCGACGAGCGGCCTGGCCGCAGCCGTGGGCGTGAACCCGGCGGCCGCCCGGGCCATGCCCGCGATCGCCGCGGCAGCGTTCGAGAGGATCCGCTCGGAGATGCCGTTGATGCCGGCGATGTCGACGACCGAGTACATGAGCGCGATGTCGGCAGTCCCGACGTACGGGCGCGTGTCGCCGGAGGCCATCGTCGAGACGATCAGCTTCGGGACACCGACTGGCAGGGCCTGCATCGCCGTCGAGATGAGCGATGTCCCTCCGGACCCGCCGAGCCCGAGGATCGCGTCCAGGCGGCCTTCGGCGTGGAGGCGCCGAACGACGGCCGTCGCGCCGCGGGTCATGGCGGACATGGCCGGGCCGCGGTCGCCCGCCGCGGCGAGCGCACGCCGTTCGGCGCCGCCCTCCCGGGCGACCTCGTCAGCCGGGACGTCGGCATCCGCCGCGTCGCTCATGACGCCCGCGTCGACGACGATCACCTCACACCCGCCGGCCAGGACCCGCTCGCGGAGGAAGGCGTACTCCCTCCCTTTCGTGTCGAGGGTGCCCAGGAGCACCACGGTGGCCATGAATCCCTCCTCGTGCTAGGCAGGCTCGGCCTGCACGCTCACGCCAAGGAACCGTCGCTGGGCGGCCTCGTCGGCGAGCAGGGCCGAGGCCGACGTTTCGTGGGCGATCCGGCCGGTGACCATGATCGCGATCTCGGTCGCCGCGGACGTCGCAACGCCCAGGTTCTGCTCGACGAGCAGAAGGCCGACGCCGCGCCCGGTCAGTTCGCGGAGCACCTGACCGAGGTGGTCGACGACGATCGGCGCGAGTCCCTCCGACGGCTCGTCCATGACGAGCAGGCGTGGGTTCAGGAGGAGAGCGCGCGCGATCGCGAGCATCTGCTGTTCGCCACCCGAGAGCTTGGAGGCGCCGCTCCGTCGCCGGGCCGCGAGCGGCGGGAAGAGCTCGTAGACCCGGTCGATCGTCCACCCCACCGTGCCGCGACGGGCGACGAGCCTGAGGTGCTCCTCGACCGACAGCGAGGCGAAGATCCGCCGACCCTGGGGAACGTAACCGATCCCTGCCCGGGCAATCTCATGGGGCCGGCGACCGGCAATCTCGATCCCGCCGAGGCGGACCGATCCACTCGAGATGGGGAGCAGGCCGACGAGGGCGTTGCACAGGGTCGTCTTGCCCATCCCGTTGCGGCCGATGAGCGCCACGGGCTCAGCTCCGACGACGAGGTTGACGCCCTGGAGGATGTGGCTCTGACCGTAGTGGACGTTGAGGTCGCGAACCTCGAGCAGGGGCGTGTCCGCGCTAGGCATCGTGGCCAGCCTCGAGATGCGCTTGATGGTGGCCGAGATAGATGTCCTGGACGGTCGCGTTCGCCTGTATCTCGGCCGGGTCCCCCTCGACGACGACCGTCCCGTTGTGCATCACGGTCACCCGGTCGGCAGCCTGAAGGGCGACGTCCATGTCGTGCTCGACGAGGATCACCGTGATCTCCCGGGACAGGCCGGCGAGGAGTCGCGAAAGGATCGCGCGCTCGGCCGGCGAGAGGCCCGCAGCCGGTTCGTCGAGGAGCAGGAGGCGGGGACCGCCCGCCAGGGCCATGGCAAGCTCGAGCTGGCGCTGTTGGCCGTGGGACAGGGTGCTCACCGGCTCGTCGATCACGTCCTCGAGGCCGACGAGCACGGCCAGCTCGGCGGCTCGCCCACGGTGCCGGTCCCCCGCCCGCGGTCGCCGGACGCTGAGGCGCCAGGGGTGGGTGCCGCGCGCGGCAAGGTAGAGGCTGTCGGCCACGCTGAGGCCCATGAACAGGAGCGAGTTCTGGTAGGTGCGACTGAGCCCGAGGCGCGTCCGGGCGTGAGCCGGCAGCCGGGTAATATCCACGCCGAACAGCTCGATCGAGCCGGCCGTCGGAGGAACATCCCCGGCCACCACGTTGAACAGCGTCGTCTTGCCCGCGCCGTTCGGCCCGAGGATCGCGCGCCGCTCGCCGGCGGCGACCTCGAGGTTCACGCCCCGGAGCGCTTCGAGGGAGCCGAAGCGCCGCCCGACGCCCTGCAGACGCAGGGCCCGGGCGGTCGCTCCGGCAGAAGCAGGGGTCACGGGCAAGCCGGGAAGTCCCGACTGACGGGCTGGGCGAAGAGCGGGTTATCGCGACCGAGACCGAGCGTCTGGTCGACCTGCTGGGCAACCGCCACGACGTTGTTGACGAGGTTCCCGTCAGGACCCTTCTGGACCTCGGTCACGTACTCGTTGGCGATCGCGTTCCGGTTCGCGTCGAGGCTGACCTTGCCCGTCGGCGTGTCGAATGACAGCTTGGACAGGGCCTCCATGAACTTCTTCTGGCCGCCGCTGAGGTCACCATTGACCTCCTTGAGGGCCAGGAGGGCGGCCTTGGTCTCGATGTAGTAGGCGTGGGCGAAGAGGCTCGGCGAGGGCAGGCCATCGGGGAACTTCGCTTTGTACGCCGCGACGAAGTCGAGCCACGGCTTCTCGGTGTTTGTGTCGGCGATCGGCCCGGCCGCGGCGGTCCCGACGAGGCGCTCCTGGAACGGACCGGTCGTGCCCAGGACCGTCTGGTCGACGGTGATCGAGCCACCGATGATCGGCGCCTTGCCACCCGCGTCGTTGTACTGGGTCAGGAAGTTCACGGCGTCCGCTCCGCCGAGCGCCACGTAGATGGCGTCGATGTTGGTCGGGATGCCGGAGACGACCGAGCTGTAGTCCTTGTTCCCGAGCGGAACCCAGAACTTCTGGGGAACCCGTCCGCCGGCGGCGCAGAACTCGTACATGAACCCGGCCACCTGCGTGTACGGGAACGAGTAGTCCTCGGCCACCACGGCGACCCGCTGGAAGCCCTTCTTCTCGTACACGTACTTGCCCAGGCCAGCCATCCACTGGGCCCCATCGGTCGAGAACCGGAAGAAGTTCGGGGCCGGGTCGCGGAACGTCGTGTCCTGGGCTGCCGACGAGCCGTTGATGAACGTCTTGTCCGGGACGGTCTTCGCGTAGTCCTTGATCGCCAGGCCCTCATCACCGGAGAGGGGCCCGATCAGGATGTCAACGTTGTCCTGCTCGACCAGCTTCTTGGCCTTCTCGAGGGCGACCGCAGGGGTGGCGTCGGATCCCTCCTTGATGAGCTGGATCTCGCGGCCGGCGACCTCCCACTTGCCGTTGGCGTTCTTGAACTCGTCGAGCGCGAGCTCCATGCCGCGGAACGAATCCTGGCCGGGTACCGCGAACGGTCCGGCGAGCGTGGCCAAGCCGCCGATCTTGATCGGCCCGCTTGACGCGCCGCTGCTGCAGGCGGCCGCGAGCAACGACGCCGTGAACGCGAGGGCGAACAACTTCGTGGCGTGGCCGCCACGTGCCTGAGGACGCGATGACTTCACGACTCCTCCTTCTTGCGCTGTCTCGGACTGTGCCGATGACGTCCCCGCTTCGGTCCCAGTTCAGTCTTCGATCGGTTGGCCCTCCTCCAGCCCCAGGTCTCTCGGTGGCGGGTCCCCGGGCGGCGCCACGAAACCCCCGGCGACCGTCGCGGCAGGTACGGTCACCGCGGTCGCGACTGGCAACCCGCGGCCGGCCGACCCGGGCTTCCTGACCCTCCCGAGACGATGGGCAATCCCGATCAACCCATCGGGCGAGAAAAGGACAACGAGCAGAAAGCTCAGGCCGATCAGGGTGTTGAATCGCTCGTCGAAGCTGACGTCGAACAGGACAACGCTGCTGGCGAACGTCTGGACGAGCACGAACAGGAGCGAACCCAGGAAGGCGCCGGCGGGATATGCGAGCCCGCCGACGACGGCTGCGATCAGGACGTCGATCGTGCGGGTCAGGTCGACCGAACCGGGCGAGATGCTGCCCCGATACCAGACCCCCAGGACGCCGGCGACCCCGGCGATCAGGCCCGCAACCCCGAAGGCGACGACCCGATGGAGACCCACCGAGTAGCCGAGAGTGCACATCCGGCGTGGGTTGTCGCGGATGCCCTGGAGCGCCAGCCCGAACGGCGTCCGGGCCAGATACTTGATGCCCGCATAGGACACCACCGCCAGCGAGAGGCAGAGGTAGTAGAAGAGTTCCGGGCTGGCCCGGGGTGTGCCCACCGGCGAGAGCACGTTCGCGATCCCGCGGTGGCCGTTGAAGATCTCGTAGTTCTGCAGGACGAGGTAGAAGAACCCGACCGCCAGGGCAAGGGTGAGCATCAGGAAGTAGAGCCCCTGCGTCCGGACCGAGACGATCCCGAACGCGAGCCCCACGAGCGAGGCAACGACGACCGCCACCGCCGCCGCCCCGAGCGTCGGCATGCCCGCGTTCACGGTCAGGATCGCGACGACGTACCCGCCGACGCCGGCCAGTGCGGTCTGTGCCAGCGACACCATCCCGCCATACCCGGCCAGAAAGGTCAGGCTGAGGACGGCGATTCCCACGATCAGTGACTGGGCGGCGATCGAGAGCACCCAGAACCGCGGCATCACGAGTGGGTAGACGACGAGCCCGACCGCCACTGCCAGCGGCACCAACCTGGACGATCGGGCGCGGAGCGCGTTCACGCCGGTCGACCCAGGATTCCCTGCGGGCGGATGGCCAGCACGGCAACCATGATCCCGAACGTGATCAGCACCGAGTAGGTCGGCTCGTAGAACAGGCCGTACTGCTCGCTGAGGCCGATGATCAGCGCCCCGATCGCGGCGCCGCCCAGGCTGCCCATGCCGCCGACAATCACGACCACGAGCGACGAGAGCAGGTACCGTCCGTCCTCGCCCGGGGAAATCGAGAGCGCCGAGCCACCGATCACCCCGGCCAGGCCGGCCAAGCCGGCGCCGAGGGCGAAGACGAAGGTGAAGACGCGCTGAACATCGACGCCCAGGGCGGACAGCATGCCGCGGTCGTCGATCCCGGCCCGAATGATCATCCCGAGCTTGGTCCGGTTGAGCAGGAGCCAGAGCCCGAGGCCAATGGCGGCCGCGACAGCGACGAGGAAGAGGCGGAATGTCGAGTACTGTCCGCCGACCACGAACGGCAGGGCGGTGCTGCCCGAGATCACGTCGGGCACCTCGAACTGGTAGGTGAGCCCGCCGAACCGGGCGAGCAGGAGGTCTGCGATGACGATCGACAGCCCGATCGTCACGAGCGCCTGGCGGAGGTCCTGACCCTGCATCCAGCCCAGGAGACCGACCTGCATCGCCAGCCCGAGGGCGGCGACGACGACGAACCCGGCTGCCGCCCCGAGCCACCAGTTGCCGGCTGCCCCGGCAACCGAGTACCCGACATACGCACCGAGCAGGTAGAGCGAGCCGTGGGCCAGGTTCGTGGTGCGCATCAGGCCGAAGATCAGAGTGAACCCACTCGCGACCACGAAGTAGAGCGCGGCGAGTGTCAGCCCGTTCAGTCCGACAGTGACGAATTGCTCCAACCGGCGCCCTCTCTCGACTGCGTTCGTCGACGACCCCAAGGCCAGATGCTCGATAATCGATTAGCGAACAATAGGGACCGTCCCGAGTCGCGTCAAGATGACGGCAACACGCCCACGGCGCCCCGTTGCGGCTGATGCGACCGACCGCCGAGCCTCCGCGTGCGGTCGCCGCACCGCGTTC